>JAPHTU010000167.1 GCA_026196145.1 Gammaproteobacteria bacterium | reverse complement strand
GTCCATTTGTAGGTGAAGGTTGGCATATGACGCTGGGTGTACTGTTCATGATCGTGATCATCTTCATGCCCGGCGGCGTCATGGAGGCCATCAGGCACCTGACGACCTGGGTCAAACGGATGCGGGAGTAAGATATGGAAGATAACTACGTACTCGAGATATCAGGCGTCAATAAAACCTTTGGTGGCCTGAAGGCGCTTTCCAATATCAACCTCAAGGTCAAGGAAGGCACCACACATGCGATTATCGGCCCTAACGGTGCCGGCAAATCCACGCTGCTTAATACCTGTATTGCAAAACTGGTACCCGACAGTGGCTCTATCATGTTTGCCGGTCACGATCTGACGGATGGCATGACACCCCATGGTATTAATCAGCTGGGTGTATCGCGTGTGTTCCAGACACCGGAAATTTTCCCGGAATTATCCCTGTTGCATAACGTCATGATTCCGGCATTTGCCAAGCGTGACGGAGCTTTCAAGTTTAATCTCTTCAAGTGGCTGAGAAACGAGAAGCAGTTAAAGGATGAAGCCATGCACTATCTTGATGACCTGGGACTGGCAGACAGCTGCGACATACGTGCAGGCAGTTTGTCACGCGGTGACAAGCGCCGCCTGGAACTGGCCATGTGCCTGATCCAGCATCCCAAGCTGCTATTACTGGATGAACCCACAGCAGGTATGGCACGTCATGATACCAACCGCACTATTGATCTGCTGAAAAGGATCAAGGAAGGCGGTATGACCAAAATCATCATTGAACATGATATGCACGTGGTATTCAGCCTTGCAGACCAGATCAGTGTGCTGGCGCAGGGTGCAATCATCGCAGAGGGCAAACCTGAAGAAATTAAAGGTCACCCCAAAGTCCGTGAAGCTTACCTGGGGACCGTAGAACTATGAGTGAACATGAAATCATCGGTGATATCGGCGAAGTCGATCTCAGCGGAAAATCCCACATTACCAGCGAGGGCAATGCGCCTGCTTATTTCTCTGCCTGGGATATCCATTCCTACTACGGCGAAAGCTACATCGTACAGGGCGTCAGCTTTGATGTCCGTGAGGGTGAAATCCTTGCCCTGTTAGGACGTAACGGTGCGGGCAAGACCTCTACCCTGAGGTCTATTGCACGTACTGATGATCCACAGATGCAGCATGGTGAAATCTGGCTTGATCACCAGCCAATTCATTTAATGAAGTCCTATAAGGCCGCCCAGAATGGTATCTCACTGGTACCTGAAGACCGTCGCATCATCCCGGGCCTGACTGTTGAAGAAAGCCTGGACCTGGCACAGATAGCCAAGCCCATAGGCTGGACCAAGGAACGCATCTATGAACACTTCCCGCGCCTGGCTGAACGCCGTAGGCAGGAAGCCGTCACTTTGTCGGGTGGTGAACAACAGATGCTGGCTGTCGCCCGTGCCCTCGCCCGCGACGTCAAACTGTTATTACTGGACGAGCCCTATGAAGGCCTGGCACCCGTTATCGTGCAGGAAATCGAGCGTATTTTGCAGAGTATCCGTGATTTGGGGATGACGACTATCATCGTGGAACAAAATGCCGTCGCAGCACTCAAGCTTTCTGATCGCGCCGTGATTCTGGATATGGGCAAGGTTGTGTTTGATGGTACTGCCCAGGAAGTGCTGGAAAACACCGAGCTGCGTGAAGAATACCTGGCGATCTAGTACAACAAACTACCAGCATCAATTCTCAACCAATCTAACCGGAGCCATTTTTGAGCTACAAGTCCATACTGGTCTTTCTGGATGACGGAAAAAGCAATTCCGATCGTATGGATGCGGCCATTGCCATGGCCAAATCACATGGGGCTCACCTGACCGGAGCATCACTGCAAACATTAAAACCCGAGAACCTGAATTCCGATGATGAAAAGCTAACTGCACTGGAAGCAAAACGAATGGCAGAAAGTCTGGTAAAGGATTTCAGGGAAAAGGCCTCCAGGGCTGAACTGGATTTCGACTCTATCATCATCATGGGTAAATCCCATGAAAGTGCCAACCAGATGGCGCACCATGGACGAAACACAGATTTAATTATACTGGCACAACCGAATCCGGACAGCAGGAACTACGCACGCATGCTGGCGTTTGCAGAAGAAGTCATGCTATACAGCGGCCGCCCTATCCTGTTTATACCCTATATCGGCGTCAACAAGATCCCTTTCAAAAGGGCCCTGATATCATGGGATGGTACACCCGCGGCGACTCGCGCCACGTATGATTCGATTCCTATACTGAAGAGAACTACAGACGCCACCATTCTTGTTGTTCAGAGTAAAAAACAACTGCAAAGTAAAACTGATGTACAGGCTGAATCGCTCTCACTCAACCTGGAAAGACATGGTATACACTCAAATGTTGAGCTCGTATCACCCGGCACATCCAGTGTTGCCAGTGTTATCCTGAATGAAGTTACACATCATGATATTGACGTACTCATCATGGGCGGTTATGGAACACCGACCCTGACCCAGAAAATTCTGGGTGGTGTAACACGCTCTCTACTATCAACAATGTTAATACCTGTGCTGATGGCGCATTGATGCCATTGTGACGCATATTGCAGACCTGACCATGCCATCGAACAAAGGGGCCGTAACAGGGCTAATAATACGCTTAGTGATCAATCAAAAAGGAGCTGACTGTGAACTATAAAGACATACTGGTATTTCTTGACGATAGCAAAAGCAACAAGGTCCGTATGAATACCGCCATATACCTGGCGAAAGCACACGGCGCCAAACTGACCGGGGTTTCTCTGGAAATCATGAGACCAGACCACCTCAGGGTCAAGAATGACGAGGCTGCTGCCGTTATGGCAAAAAAGTTTGCCCATGACCTCGCAGAAACCTTCACTGAAACGGCAAAAGCTGAAGGGCTTGAGGTTGATACAATCGTTATTCCCGGAAACCTGAGCGAAGGTGCACGCAGGATGGCGCAATATGCCAGGAACTATGATCTGGTCATGTTAAGGCAACCCAACCCGGACAGGGACAACTACAACCGCCTGTTAGAGTTTTCCGAGGACGTCATGATGCATTGCGGACGTCCAATATTCTTTATGCCCTATATTGGCGCCCACAGGATACCGTGCAGGACTGCCATGATTGCCTGGGACGGATCACCTTCAGCAACACGCTCTGTACATAATGCGATCCCCATATTATCCAAGGCCAAGGAGGTCCTCCTCCTTGTTGTTGCCAGCAAAAAGTCCAGACCGGAAGACTGCCTGGTTGATGAGTTCGCAGAACATTTGAAAAGACATGAAATCAATATAAGAACAAAATTCCTGGAGCCAGGGACTTTTGACACTCAAACCACCATACAGAACGAGGTGGCCGATAACGATATCGATATATTGATCATGGGCGGCTATGGCACGCCCAGTTTACGGCAAAAGATATTCGGTGGTGTAACCAGTTCTATACTCTCATCGATGATCTCACCTGTACTGATGTCTCACTAAAAGTCGGTTTCATGAATGATTATCACTATCCGCCAGCTATGTAATCAGATTACTTTTAGCTAACAAGAGAAATCTGTAAGGAGACATTACGACACATTACTCAAGAGCAGAGATAGATTTACTTAAAGATGCTACGGGCACTTTAATAAAACAACTGGACTGGAAATAACCACCTGTTGATAATAACCGCACCGACATCACCCTCCAGGCGCCCAAATGAACACATACTCTGCAGGAAGCCGTTTTCTATTATTGACCGCGGCATTTGTCGTGGTAGTTGCCGGCATGAAGGCGGCCGCACCCATCCTCATCCCCTTCCTGTTGTCCGTGTTTATCGCGATTATCAGCGCCCCATCTATGTTCTATCTAACAAAGAAAGGGCTGCCGATGCCCGTTGCCCTGCTGGTTGTTATTTCCGTTGTCATCATTCTGTTGACCCTGGTAGCCATACTGATTGGTAATTCAATTGAGGACTTTCGCCAGGCATTGCCTACCTACCAGGGTCGTATGCAGGACCAGCTACAGGTGATTGTGGGTCTGATGTCCAAAGCCGGCATCAACATATCGCTGGCAGGGATCCAGGCCTATTTCGATCCTTCAGTGGTAATGAAGTTGGCGGCCAATACCCTGAGCGGACTGGGCAACGCGCTGACCAATGGCTTTCTGATCCTGCTTACGGTTCTGTTCATCCTGACCGAGGCCTCCAGTTTTCCAGCCAAACTTCACCGGGTACTGGAACGGCCGGACCGCTCACTAAAGGGTTTCGATCGTTTTCTGGAAACCGTCAAGCACTACATGGCAATCAAGACCTGGGTGAGCCTGGCCACAGGCGTCATTGTCTGGTTGGCACTGTGGATGATCGGTGTCGACTATCCTCTGCTGTGGGGTGTGATGGCTTTCCTGCTCAACTACGTCCCCAATATCGGTTCAATTATCGCTGCCATACCCGCGGTATTACTGGCGCTCATCCAGCTGGGATGGGGAGCTGCGGTCGGTGTTACAGTCCTGTACGCAGTGATCAATGTCGTCATCGGCAATGTGGTTGAACCACGCTTCATGGGTAAAGGACTCGGCCTGTCCACGCTGGTCGTTTTTCTTTCACTGATCTTCTGGGGCTGGGTACTCGGCCCGGTCGGCATGCTCTTGTCCATACCCCTGACCATGACCGTCAAGATCGCGATGGATAACAATGACGAAACCCGCTGGATCGCAATTCTGCTCGATTCACAAGATATACCCGAGACAGAGAACGCTGAAGCTTCATAACAGCAGTACAAGGTGGTGAGTATGTATATCGCCCACCTAACGCTAGCATAGTCATCAAACCATTAGCAGATACTATTTCCCGTCTTGCAAAGACAATATAACTAGGCCAGTATTAACCGTATATTAAGCATTAATACGGGATCATTTATGCCATATAAACATCTGCCTTTGCGTTATCTTTTGCCCGTTATTGCCCTGCTGGCTATTGGCCACTCATCAAACCTGTTAGCCGATATCAGCGACATTAACGGAGAGCTTGATAAGTGTTCCAAAACCCATAACTATGATCCAAAACAGGAAAGCCAACTGGGCGCGAATGAACTCGGTAACAATGAACGTGATTTCCTGGAATGCGTCTACACAGGTATTCGCGAGGCTTTAATCCCCAAGGCATTGATACCCGATGACTACAAATACCTGATCAGCCAACACAAGCAGATGACAAATGCAGTAGAAAAGGGAGAAATGACTCGCCAACAGCGCAAGGCACGCGTTCAGGAATTACTTGGCAAGATTAAATCCAATGAAGTTAACGAAAGCGAGAGACGCATACAGGACCTGTCAGCCAAACGAGACCAGTTCCTCAGATCCAGAGAAAGGATGTTAAAGCGTAATCCGCGGATGTTTTAGCCCTACTCTCCCATATAGACCAGGACACGGACAATAGAGACGGCCGGACTAACATCATCATCGCGGAACAAATACTGCCCTGCTATCATTAGTCACGTTGCGACACTTCTGGACCGCCAACTTAACCCGGCTCTTAAGACAGATGAGGAACAAAAATGAACAACTATCTGGCCCGTTATACTAGCTCAGCCGAAACAAGAACAAAGTTTGCTTTTTTGCTATCTGGTTTCCTGTTAATCAGCTTTGCTGTGCCTGCCATAGCCGGAGTCGCCGGCGAATCCGGCCAGATTGACTGGTTAAAACTCGGCATGGGCCTGTTCGGCGGCCTGGCAATGTTCCTGTTTGGTATGGAACAAATGTCTGATGGCCTGAAATCTGCTGCCGGCGACACGTTGAAAGATGTGCTCGCAAAACTGACCAAGAACCGTTTCATGGGTGCATTAACCGGCGCCTTCGTTACCGCCGTCCTCAATTCATCCTCTGTCACAACTGTACTGGTTGTTGGCTTTATCTCCGCCGGATTCATGACACTGGCCCAATCCGTTGGCGTCATCATGGGCGCCAACATCGGCAGCACTGTGACCGCTCAGATTGTTGCCTTCAACGTAACCCAGTACGCCCTAATCCTGGTAGCGGTGGGTTTCTTTATGCTGTTTGCGGCAAAACAGGAAAAAACAAAATATTACGGCATGATGATCATGGGCCTCGGCCTGGTTTTTTATGGTATGGGCGTCATGGGTGATGCCATGACACCGCTGCGTAGCTACCAGCCGTTCCTCGATCTCATGGTCAAGATGGAGAACCCGCTGCTTGGTATCCTCGTCGGAGCCATATTTACCGGCCTGGTACAATCTTCTGCGGCAACAACAGGCATTGCGATCGTTATGGCAACAGGCGGCCTGATTTCATTGCCGGCCGGTATAGCGCTGGCATTTGGCGCCAACATTGGTACCTGTGTAACCGCATTGCTCGCGTCCATGGGTAAACCCGTTGAGGCCAAACGTGCAGCGATGGTTCATGTACTCTTTAATGTCGCAGGCGTTATCTTGTGGGTCATGTTCATCCCGCAACTGGCCGAGTTCATTGTTGCAGTATCCCCCTCGTCACCAGAACTGACTGGCAAGGCCCGCATGGCAGCTGATGTGCCAAGGCAGATCGCCAACGCACATACGGTATTCAATATTGCAAACACCCTGATTTTTCTTGGCTTCACTACCTATTTTGCCCGCCTGGCCGAACGGCTGGTGCCTGAAAAAGTGGTCGAGGAGAAGGTCATCATCGAACCACGGTTTCTGGATATGGATGTCGTAGGCATTCCTGCGCTGGCGCTTGAACAGACACGTTTCGAAATCGGTCATATGGGTGAAATTGTCAAGCAAATGTATGCCGATATCCGACTGGCAACAGAAGAGAAAGACCTCTCCATGCTGGATGATGTGCGCAAGCTCGATGACAAGGTCGACGTTCTGCATGAAAGGATATTGGAATATCTTAGTGAGATACGACAGGAACCTTTAACTGACCAACAAAGTGACACCTTTCAGGCATTAATGAGTGCAACCATTAACCTGGAAAACCTGGCAGATGTGATTGAAACCGAGCTGGTTGACATACTTTCAACTTTCATCAATATGAATACAGAGGCAAGTGAAGCAACCCGCTTGTTGATACACAATCTCTACGACACCGTGAATCAATCACTACATGATCTGATGAAGGCCATTCGCGAAGACGATGAGATAGCAGCCCAGGATGTACTTATTGTCAAAGAAGAGATTAGCCGCATTGCAAATGACTTCCTTTCCCATCAGTCAGAACGTATTGGCGTACAAACAGAAAGCCACCTTGATCTGGTCAGGCTGGAGATGGAGCTGCTGGATAAACTGCGGCAAATCTATACACTCGCCAAGCGCATAGCAAAAGACTTTGTGCCCACCGAAGTGGCAGAAAATGCCTGACACTGGACCGGCGACTTAATGGTAAATTCTAATTTGCCTGGTGTTCAACTAGCCGGCTAACCTAAGGAGATCTATGTACGAGAACCTGGCCATACTTGCGATATTTGCCTTTATCTATAGCGCTATAGCCGGCCGCATGGAGAAAACCATGATATCCGGGCCCATGATCTTCGTGGCATTTGGACTGATTTTCGGCGATGTCGGTCTGGGTCTGCTCGAGATGGATGTCACCCAAACTGAACTGCGGGTAATCGCTGATCTTACACTGGCATTGATTCTTTTCATTGATGCGGCCAATGCCGACCTGAGTGTGCTAAAACGCCGCCTCCAGATACCGAAGCGAATGCTGGCTGTTGGCTTACCGTTAATTATTCTGCTCGGCTTTGTTGCGGGCTGGCTGATCTTCGATAGCTTATCCCTGTTTGAGCTGGCCATACTGGCAACCATGCTGGCGGCCACCGATGCCGCGCTGGGCAAGGCCGTCGTCACTAACGAGGCCGTGCCCTCTCGTATCCGCGAAGGACTGAATGCGGAAAGCGGGCTCAATGACGGTATCTGCGTACCGATCCTGTTCGTGTTTATCGCATTAGCTGTTGGAAGCGAAGTCGAGGGCAGCACAATGGGCCTGGCCCTGAAACTGGTTGCACAGGAAATCGGTATCGGCCTGGTTGTCGGCCTGGGGCTGACCTTTCTCGGGGCCAAGGTATTGAAGTATTGCTATGCACGTGGCTGGGTCACCGAAATCTGGGGGCAGATTCCAGTTGTTGGCCTGGCCTTTGGCAGTTTTGCACTGGCGCAGAGCCTGCATGGCAGTGGCTATATCGCCGCCTTTACCGGTGGCATACTGTTTGGTTTCCTGGCGAAACAACAAACGCACAAGCTGGTACATGCTGCAGAGGGTGTGGGTGAAACACTGGCACTTCTTACCTGGGTGGTATTTGGTGCCGCTGTTGTCGGTGACTTGTTTCAATACTTCAACTGGCAGGTCATTCTATATGCTGTGCTGAGCCTGACCATCGTCCGTATGCTACCCGTGTATGTTTCACTCACCGGCACTGGCGAAAACAATCACAGCAAACTATTCCTGGGCTGGTTTGGTCCGCGAGGGCTGGCCAGTATCGTGTTTGCGATTATCGTACTCAACGAGAATTTGCCTGGAGGAAAAGTTCTGGCCATCACGGTGGCCTGTACCGTGTTCCTGAGTGTACTGGCCCACGGAATATCCGCCAACCCACTCGCAAATGCCTTTGCCAGAAAGCAGCCATCGGCCAAGAAAGACTGATCCCGGTTCGTTCGCCTACAGGTGATACCTGCAGGCGGCAACCAGAAATTTACAACACAGTTCATGCTGACTAACGTAAAATAATCGGCATATGTCTAATCTAATCACCTTAACCCGACTGATAGCCGGCCTGTTGTCTGCGTTGCTGCTGATTAGTGGCTGCACCGTACTCGGTCCGGATTACGAGGAGCCCGAGGTCACCTGGCTGGATGACTGGCGCACCACGGTTTACCCCACAGCCGAGGGCAAATTAGAGGAACAGGCCAACTCACTGCAGTTATGGTGGCACCTGTTCAAAGACCCGGTATTAAACGAGCTCATCGATACAGCCTACAAAAATAACCTGTCACTACGCATCGCTGGCTTACGTATTCTCGAGAGCCGTGCCGTACTGGGCATTGCCGGTAGTAACCAGTACCCGCAGGTGCAACAGGCCACCAGTGCCCTGACCTACATCAACACCGAACAACATGGCAATGTGGTACCCGATGCCAGTGGTAGCCAGACCAGTTATCAAGTAGGTGGCAACCTGTCCTGGGAGCTGGATTTCTGGGGCCGCTTCAAGCGCGGGATCGAGTCCGCCGATGCGTCTTACTTTGCCTCCATCGAGAACCAACAGGATGTGCAGGTACTGATGATTGCCCAGGCGACTGATCTGTACTTCGCTTACCGGGTGACACAAACCCGTATTCGTATCGCCCATGAAAATGCCGCCTTGCAAAAACGTAGTTATGAGATCACAGAGCACAGGTTTAAACAGGGCCAGGATTCGGAACTGGACCTGCAACAGGCGAAGACTCAGTACCTGGCGACACTGGCAAGTATCCCACCGCTCGAGTCCACCCTGATCAGTACCCGAAATGCACTGTCGGTGTTGCTGGGCCAGCCTCCCGCGGAATTGCCCCAGCTGATGAATACCGACTACGAACTACCCACGGTTGATTCGAAGAATATTGAAGATATACCGGCGAAACTCCTGATCCGCCGTCCGGATATCCGCGCCGGGGCATGGCAGGTCGCTGCCCAGTCAGCACAGATCGGTATTGCCGAGGCCGATCTCTATCCTGCCATATCCCTGCTGGGTTCACTGAGCCTGTCCGGCAACGACAAAAGTAGCAGCTCTGATCTCAGCAATCTTAGCCTGGGCCCATCACTACGCTGGAATATTTTTGATTATGGCCGAATCAAGAACAATGTACGGGTGCAGGACGCACGGCTACAGCAACTGATAGAGAACTACCAGCTAACGGTGTTACAGGCCGCGCAGGAAGTTGACAACGCAGCGATCGATGTGCAGAAAACCGCCGAGACCGATACCCTGCTTCTGGAAACGGTCGTCTCGGCCAGGCGTTCGCTCAAGCTTGCATCTGACCGCTACCGCGAGGGCTATTCTGATTTTCAACGTGTGCTGGATGCACAACGTACGCTGTTTACGCAGACTGAACGCCAGGTCATCAACCATGGCAATCACCTGGCTGCCCTGATTGATCTGTTCAAGGGCCTGGGTGGCGGCTGGGTCGCCTCACCGATTGAAAACCTGATTCCCGTGGTCATCAGGAATACCATGCAAAAGCGGGTCGACTGGGGAGATTTATTAACAGCCCCGTTATACGAAACCAGGAATAGTGCTATGCAAGCAGATGAGGAATCCTCAGATGAGTGATGAAGAGCAACAAACCGAATCTACCGAGAAAGCAACCACGAGCAATGAAAATGCTCCTGACGATACCGCCAAGGACGCAGAGGCAAGTAAGTCGGTCAAGAAAGGCACTCTGGTCGTTCTTGGCGTGATTGTTATCAGCCTGATCTGGTACCTGCTGGCGGATCGCTTTACCCCCTATACACAACAGGCCCGGGTTCAGGGTTACGTGGTGGGTGTTGCTCCCAAGGTTGCAGGACTGGTCACAGACGTATGGGTGAAAAACAACGAGCTGGTTGAACCGGAACAGCCATTGTTTCAGATCGATGTAAGCCAGTATGAAATTGCCCTGAAGCGCGCCGAATCCGATTTGCAAAATGCAGAGTCCCAGGTCGGCGCCAGTACAGCCGGCATTGATTCTGCTCGTGCCCAGCTACGCGTTGCACTGGCAGGCGAAACCAAGGCCAGGCAGGAAGCCAACCGGATTCAACGGTTACGCGACGAAGACCCGGGCACGATCTCGGTACGTCGACTGGAACAGGCCATAGCGGCTTATAAACAGGCACAGGCCAATGTCGGCGTTGCAGAGGCGGAAATCCAGCGGGCCATCGAACAAAAAGGTGGCGAGGACGACGATAACGCCAAGTTAAAAGCGGCTATCAGTGCAGTCGAAAAAGCCAAGCTCGACCTTGATAACACCGTGGTCAGGGCCTCCACACGAGGTGTCATCACCGACCTGCGTGCCGAGGCGGGCCAGTACGCCGGCACCGGCACGCCGATAATAACCCTGGTGGCCATCAACGACGTCTGGATCAGCGCGGAGTTTACCGAGAACAATCTGGGTCACATTAAGGAAGGCACCCCGGTTGACCTCGTGCTGGACGCTATACCGGGTGAGGTGTTCTCCGGAAAGATCCGCCATATCGGAGTTGGCGTTAGTGCCGGCCAGGTGCCGGCAGCAGGCACCTTACCCACTATCGAAAATAACCGGGACTGGTTACGACAGTCGCAACGCTTCCAGGTCAGAATCTCATTCAACCCGGAAGACCGCGAAAACCTGGTTCCTCATGTACGGGTTGGCGGGCAGGCCGAGGTAATGGCTTACAGCGAAGGACATGGCTTTCTCAAAATGCTGGGTAAAGCGTTTATTCACTTCATGAGCTGGTTGTCCTATGCCTACTGATTGGACGCCAATGCAATGACCAGTATGCCGCTGCAGGCGCGCTGGGTTTTTCGCCTGGCTTTTGTCGTGACCGTATCACTAGTCATCGCCTATGCCATTGCAATGCCACTGCCCTTTATCGCGCCAATATTTGCGGTCATGCTGACAGCAAAGCCGGCACCCCCGATTCAGGCCAAGCAACTGTTCGGGCTGGTTCTGGTTGTCTTTCTCACCATGGCAATCGGCCTGTTGTTGATTCCAATGCTGTTACATTATTCGTTTAGCGCACTGTTCGTTGTAGCACTGGGTATCTACATCAGTTTCTATATAACCCTTAACAAGGGCGAGGTACTGGTCGGTATGTTCCTGACCGTAGGCTTTACGTTGATATCTGCCGCGGGCACCTACAATTTTGCCCTGGCAACTACATTGATACAGGCGCTAACAATAGGGATAATTGTTGCCGTAATATCTCAGTGGATTATCTACCCCTTCTTTCCTGAAGACACTGTACCCCAGGCTCCTCCCACCACTGCAAGCGCCAGCCAAAGCAACTGGATTGCACTGCGCGGCACTATCGTTGTGCTTCCGATTTACCTGCTGGTACTGATTAATCCAGGCTTTTACCTGCCCATTATGATGAAAGGAGTTTCGCTGGCGCAGCAGAGTTCAGAGGTCGACGTACGTGATGCCGGTAATGAGTTACTCGGGTCAACACTGCTGGGCGGGCTATTTGCGATTGTATTCTGGATAATGCTGAGCATCTTTCCGCATCTATGGATGTACGCCCTGTATATGCTGTTATTTTGCATCTACTTTGCCAGCAAGATCTACCAGCTACTGCCTACCAAATACCCAGCATCGTATTGGGTAAACGTTATCGTCACCATGCTGATATTACTGGGCACAACCGTTAATGACTCCAGCACCGGCAAGGATGTCTACCAGGCGTTCTTTATCCGCATGAGCCTGTTTATATTAGTGACGTTATATGCCGTGGCCGCCGTACATGTGATGGAATACCTGCGATCATGTCATTTAGCCAAAAAGCCGGGTTTAGAAAACACAGGTGGCTCAACGGATTACAAGATTGATATGCCTGAATTCTCATAATCTTCAGCTATTGGCCAGAAGCGAGGCATTTGCATCAGTGAGCCTTTATAAATGCTAAAACGTGATCTATAGCATAGACACTTCTCCACCATCGTAATGTAGCCTTTTAGATGCTTGACTTGCATCGATCTGCACTCTATAACGGAACCATCACAATTCATGAATTAGCGACAATTGCTTAGCTTTTGCAAGCCAATCATTTGTCGACCACAGGCCTGAGAATATTTCACCAATTCGGGGGATACGATTATGAACACCACCTCAATAATTCACAGAGTTGCATTCTCTATATTGCCGTTAATGCTGCCCTTTATCAGCATTTCTCAGGCAGCTGATGATGTGGCGGTGAAAGGTCGTAGCGCGCCTCATAGTGGTATCGAACAAATGCAGACTTTCTGTACCTTAAGCGCAGATGCAGAAGCCTCCAGGGATATCTATGATAAGTTCCCGGGACTGGCCGGCATGATTGAATCCGCGCTGGAAAGAAATTTCATAACCAAGGGCTTTACTAAAACTGCGGCTGAACAATGTGACATCGAAATGCGCTACACGGTTGCCACGAAAGAGGGCAAGCTACCCAGCAGGAAAAAATATACCGCCGGGACCGGTGCACTCAAGGATGATAAGGGAAAAATGAGAATGAGCTCACTTGATTTCAATGCTTACCATAAGTCACAAAACCGCAGGATATGGACTGGTAATGCATCGACGACAGCGGCTGTTCACTTTGATCCAAACCAAAAGGAAGCTCCAGACATGGAACGCATCCAGCAACGGATTGATGCTGCCATCGATAAGTTATTTATGCGTTTTCCAGCACGGGCTAAATGATATAACGCTATAGAGTTGCCTTCGAAACTATAGCCTGCCGGGATTAAACCCGACTAAGCCGCTGGCTATTGATATCACGGGCTTTAAGCGGGTATTTATCGGGTCTTTAAGTATGCTACTCAATATCGCGGGTGGTTATGTGTAAGCTACTACCCGCTAGAGTTAAGTATTATTTCTTCTCGTTCTCGAGTGCCTTATTGGTAATATCACTATAAAGGCCCATCGCCTGTGCTGCGACATCCTGAAACTTGGGGTTCCTGTCGACGTACTTTTTGATATGTTTTGCGTCTTCGAATACTTCACCCAGAAATTCCATATCGATATCAGTCAGTTTTTCGCCCTGATCAACCCGATCCTTCATCTCCAGTATTCGCGGCAAGCGTAGCTTTTCAAACCGCTCGACCAGGGTACCTATTACGCCAGCATCTTCTGATGGTTCAGTCATATCGACACTCCACTAATATGTTACAGCCTTGGTTATTTAAGTTGCTTTTTTAATGTCTTTACCGCAACACCATTGACATCATTCAAGCAAGCTTCGATGAAGTTATCAGTGGCAGCAGACAGCGTGGCCCTGTTAAACGTATCCTTGCCGCTCTTGCCCAACAGGTAACCATGCATAAAGGCAACCGCGATATCCCTATCATCACCTGATGTCCTCAGGATATCTTTACACAAAAATTCATTAACATTTTTTACCTGTGCATCACCGGCAGGCTCCGCATGCAATGGTGTTGCCAACACCATGCTGACAGCAAATACCGAGATAGCAGCTTTTAAAGACATCCAAATATCCTCCACCCCAAACAGTAGGATTAATATGTTTCATGACCTGAAATCATGAAACCTGATAATTCATTCTGATACACAAACACGTCATAATCAAGCTTGCTGTCCTGGCAGCCAGTACAACAGTTATACCTCCGCCATGGCATAAAGATTTATTCTCAATCCTGTAGTTTCTATTGAGTCGCATCCATACGTTCACGAATTAGCTTTGCCCAGTCATCCATTGCCTTCCTGGTATAGGCCCAGGTGGAATAGGCCTTGGTATAGGCGCCTATTCCTTCACTAATACCCTTACTCCATTCATATTTCTTGGCGGTCTCGGTCTCAATATAGGCGGCAATCTGCTGACTGCTGACACTGTCCATGGCCTCCATTTCGATCGTTGCCTCACCCACAAAAGGGGTGCTGCCAACATCGCCTTCCTTTGCCCCGGCCCCTGCTTCGCCAAGCCATAAGAGAGGCACGGCCAGCGTAACCACGGATGCTTTCGGCTTGTTGGGCACGAGGTCGGTGATGGCAATACGCAATCTCAGTACATCAGGTCCCGCCTCGTTGACGACAGGGTATTTAGGACTAACACTTTCTACGATTGCCTTGTGAAAGTAGTCCACCAGTTCCTTAAGTTCTGCCGGATCTATCTCCTTGGACTCGGCATCTTCTTTAAGATAGATCTTGATGCGGTCGATCATCAACTTGTTGTACTTGGCAAGCTGCTGGGGGTTCCTATGCACGTAGGCATCGCTGCCGCTCCCCTCTGGTTTCAGCCTGGAGTAATCGCTCAGAAAACCATGGGGCTTGTAGTCTCCGAACTGCCCGGCAATTGCCGTCAGCGGTATGCTTATCAGGGCTGCAACTAGCAGCATGGATGCTCGTTTTATTGAATGCATTATGATCCCCTATACATTTGTTTAAATTCAAACTGTGGCCTGTTCGAATGACCTTACGCGCTCAGAATGCTCAACGGCTTCATGCAGTAGTTTGACCGGACGGCTGATAGACCTTGAAAAAGGTAGCATACAGCACAGGTACCACGACCAGTGTCAGCAACGAGGCAAAACCCAGGCCGAACATAATGGTGACCGCCATATCGAGAAAGAACACGTCACTCAGTAACGGGATCATGCCCAGTATGGTGGTGCTGGCTGCCATCATTACCGGTCGCATACGTGATACAGAGGCATCAAGTATTGCGTTATAGGCAGGTTTACCCGAATCAATCTGCAGATCGATCTCGTCAATCAGCACGATGGCATTTTTAATCAGCAGGCCGGTCAGGCTCAGCGCGCCCAGCAGACCCATAAAACCAAAGGCGGTGTTGGTAATCAACAGCCCGAACGTGATACCGATAATGGCCAGCGGTACCGTCAGCCAGATAATCAGCGGTTGGCGCACCTTGCCGAACAGCACGATGACGATAATGATCATAGTGAGGAAACCCATGGGTAATGACTTGGCAATCGCCGCATTGGCATCCCGCGAGTCTTCGTATTCACCGCCCCACTCCAGCTTATAGCCCGGTGGTAACGGGATCGCTTCGATCTGAGGCCTGAGACGTTCAAAGACCGGTGTTGCCAGTCCCTCCTCCGGATTACAGGAGGCAGTAATGGTGCGTTGCCGATCGCGTTTATAGATCTTGGCATCTTCCCAGACCGTCTCAAATCCAGACACGACCTGCCCGACCGGAACGGAAACATTCGACACCGGGCTGCGCACCGGGATATCCCGGATTGCATTAACATCCTGACGCTCGGCTTCGGGTGGCCAGACAATGATCGGTAACAGTCGAATACCATCACGATAGAGTCCAATCTGCCTACCTTCGAAGCCTGTAGACAGGGCATTACTCAGATGATCGCGGGTGATGCCTAGAGGACGCGCCGCCTGCTCGTTAAATATTGGTCGGATGACCTTGACCGGCTGACGCCAGTCATCGCGGATGTCCTTGGTATTGGAGTCCTCAAACATGATGGCCTGCGCCTGCTCGGAAAGCTGGCGCAATACCCGGGCGTCTGGCCCCAGGAATCTGACCTCGATCTTGGCATCACGCCCCGGGCCGATCCTCAGGGGAACGGTCTTGGGCTCGGTGTTGGGAAAATTCTCCGCAACATATTGCTCCAGCTGTTCCTGTATGCGAGGGATATCGTCCAGGGTTTCCGTGGTGATGATGATCTGGCCAAAACTGGTGCTGGGTGACGGCGGCGAATACACCAGGGTATAACGCAATGCTCCCCGGGCCACCACGGTCGTGGATGACTCTACGCCTTCGAGCGTATGCAGGTATTTGTCGATCTTCAACATGTCATCGCGGGTCTGGCGGATATCAGTACCTTCAACCTCCCACATGTCGAAATAAAACATCGGTGTCGAGGAATTCGGGAAAAAGCTCCGCTTGACCACACCAAAACCGACAATGGATATGGCAAACAGGCCGATGACCAGTGCAAGAGTAATCCAGCGGTGATTGATGGCAGCGCGAAGCATCGACTTGTATTTAACAAATAGACTACCGCCATAGGGATCGCCCTGCTGCTGGTCGCCCTTGTCCGGCTTCAGGAACATGACGCAGAACAGTGGTGTCATGGTAACCGCGGTGAACCAGGACAGCAGCAGCGAAATCAGGATCACCCAGAAAAGCGAATTGGCAAATTCGCCGGTACTGTCATCGGACAGGCCGATGGCGGCAAAGGCAACGATACCGACTATGGTGCCACCCAGCAGCGGCCACATGGTCCTGGCAACCACATCGCGTGCAACCTTGACACCATCCTCACCGGCCTTGATGCGAACCAGCATACCCTCGGCCACCACGATGGCATTATCAACCAGCATGCCGAGCGCGATAATCAATGCCCCCAGCGAGATTCTTTGCAGGGCAATACCATCGGCATTCATACCCCACAGGGTGCCAGCAACAGTTAGCAGCAACACCGCACCAATAATCAACCCGGTACGCAGCCCCATGAAAAACAACAGCACAACGATGACGATGATTAACGCCTGTGCCACGTTAACAATAAAGCCATTGACGGACTTCTCGACTATCTTTGGCTGGTTATAGATATCATGCAATTGCATGCCAACCGGTGTCACCGATTTCAGCTCTTTAAGCCGCTGATCGATGCGTTCACCGACTGCCACCACGTTCTGGCCGGACAGCATGGATATACCGATTGTGAGGGCCGGCTCGCCGTTAAAATAATTGTAACTGTCAGGCAGCTCATCGTACGCTCGATGGACTGTCGCAATATCGCCCAGTCGCGTCAGGTTATTGTCCGAGCCGACTATGAGCAGGTTGCTGATCTCCTGGACCGACTGAAAATGGCCCGTCGGATTGATACGAATATTCTCGGGTCCGACTCGTACGGCGCCAGAATCGGTGACCAGGTTCTGGGACTTCAAAGATTGCTCTAACTCGATACCAGTTACCCCGGACTTGGCCATGTTCTCCCGTGACAGCTCGAGATAAACAACCTCTTGCTGGTCACCAGCGATATCGATCTTGGCTACCCCGGGAACCAGCAATAGCTGCTCCTTTAATAGGTCAGCAAAATCTTTCAACTCGCGGAAGCTGTAGCCTTCACCGGTCAGGGCGTAAAACAGGCCGTAGACATCACCAAAATCATCGACAACCAGCGGCGGAGAGGCGCCGGGTGGTAATGAAGAACGGGCATCATTGATCTTGCGACGCAGTTCATCCCACACCTGGGGCAGTGACTCCTTGCGGTACTTGTCCTTGATCTTGACGGTTATCTCTGAAAAACCTTCGGAGGATATCGACTCGACCCGTTTTAACTGCGGCATCTGTTGCACCGCGTTCTCGAGGTGATAGGTAACCTCTTTTTCTACCTCGAGTGGTGTAGCGCCGGGATAGTAGGTATAGACCTTGGCATCCTTGATGGTGAATTCCGGGTCTTCCAGCCGACTGATGTCCTGGTAGGCAGATATGCCGCCCGCCAGGAACAGAATCACCAGTAACCAGGTGGTGACCCGCTTGGTAACAGAGTATTCCGCGATATTCATTATTGAGTTAGCGAAACCAGGCCAGTGTGTTAATCAGGCTGCTCGCCGGTTTCCAGCAAACTGACTTTCATGCCTTCCCTGAGAAAGGCGACCCCGGTGGTCACCACCCGCTTGCCAGGTTCCAGTCCGATGACCTCGATACTGTCACTCTGCATATCACCCACCTTAACCTGTTCAGGTTTTACCGTCATGGTTTGTTCATCGACCAGCCAAACAGTGGCCTGTTTATCGGCGCCGGCCGATACCGCCGCTATCGGCAACAGGACAGAATGCTCTTTACCTTCAATATCACTGGTATCGGTGATTACCGTTGCCTTCATACCCGGCAGGATGTTGTAGCGTTCCGATGGACTCATGGTAAAGGTTATCTTGTAGGTCTGGGTACGCTCATCGGCATCGGTGGCGACTTCCTTGAAGGTAAGCGGAAACTCCTTGTTCTGGATCGCGTTGAACCGGGCCACCACTTTGCGCCCTGAGCCCTGACCTCTCTTGCTTCGATCCACCAGGATCATCAGGCTTTCAGGGATATCAAAAATGATATCCAGTGATGAGGTGTCATGTAGCCGAACGATTCCCTGCTTGGCGCTGACCTCTTCAAAATTATCCACCAGGCGCTTGGCCACAACGCCATCAAAAGCCGCCTTCAGCATGGTGTACTCAACATTCTGTCTCGCCAACTGCAGACTGGCATTGGTCTGTTTGTTCTGTGAATCCAGCTTGTCATAATCAGAGCGGGAGATATGTCCTTCGGGCAGTAGTTCCTTGGCCCGCTTGAAATCTGCCAGTGCTCGCGTGTACGCGGCCCGGGCATCATTGAGCGCTATTTTGAAATCCGTATCATCCAGTCGGGCAATAACATCTCCCTGCTCGATTTCGTCGCCTTCCTTGACCGGAAATTCCTTGAGCTTGCCAGATACGCGAAACGAAAGGTCGGCCTGCTGTGTGGCCTGTACGACAGCGGGGAATTCACGGATACTTTCCATACCCGTCGATTCAATAAGGATGGTCTTGACCGGTCGAACCTCGGGTTCTTGTTCAGGAGGGGCTTCCCCGCCACAGCCAGCAAGCACCAGGACAGCAATCAAAGCCGTCAGAGCCGCGGGTAATTCCAATACGGGGGGAGGAAAGTATTTCAGCTTCATGGTAATGTCATTTTAAATTGCCAGGCTGGCAGCGAACATATCGCATGCGAGATTGATATACTATCACTCAGCATTACTGTTATGAACCGAATAATGCCGTTTATATTTCTCTACTGAATACCAAGGACCCCGCCTCATGGAAATAACCGACGGAATCTTGCAGCTCGACGGGATATTTACCTTTACCCTTGGCATTATCGTACTGTTCGCCGGCAAACGCCTGAACGATGCCGTCGGTTTTCTGCGCGAATTCAGCATTCCCGAGCCGGTCACCGGTGGGTTATTATTTTCTATACTATTTGCACTCATCTATTTCGTTACTGAAACCACAGTCAACTTCGACCTCGCTTCGCGTGATTTGTTACTGATCTACTTCTTCACCACCATCGGTATCAACGCTCATCTGAAGGACCTGCTGGCCGGCGGAAAACCATTGATCATTCTGCTCGGTGTTACCGTCGCGTATATGTTCGTACAGAACTTGACCGGTATTTCCATTGCTGCATTATTTGATCTGGAGTCAGCAGTTGGTATGCTCGGTGGCACGGTATCCCTGATCGGTGGACACGGTACGGCAATTGCCTGGTCACCACGTATCGCCGAGAACTATGGCATATCTAACGCAATGGAAATCGGTATCGCCTGTGCGACCTTCGGTTTGATCCTGGCCAGTTTGATGGGTGGACCCATCGCCAAAATATTGATCACACGCTATGACCTCAAACCAGAGCATGAGGAGCCTCTGGATGTCGGCCAATCGGAAGCACAGGAAAAACATGGTATCGACTACCTGGATTTCCTGGATGCCATCCTTGCCATCCACATCAGCGGAATTTTCGGGATGCTATTGAATGAGGCCCTGGAAGAGTTCGGACTGCAACTCCCATTATTCGTCACCTGTTTATTCGCTGCTATTCTGATTACCAACCTGATCCCCAAGTCTTACCCTCGCATCTCGGGAAAAGAGTGGCCAAGTCGCAAGCCCGCCATCGCGTTGATCGCCGATATTTCGCTAGGCACGTTTCTGGCAATGTCATTGATGAGTATGCAACTGTGGACATTAATTGATCTGGCCGGGCCGATATTTACCATACTGACCGCCCAGTTCGTCATCGCTGTCGCTGTAACCGTATTCGTTGTCTTCCCTGTAATGGGAAAGAATTATGATGCGGCGGTGGTTTCTGCTGGTTTTGGTGGCATCTCGCTTGGCTCGACTCCAACCGCAATGGCCAACATGTCTGCTGTCACCACTCGTTACGGCGCATCGCACCTCGCATTCATCATTGTGCCACTCGTGTGCGCATTTTTTATCGACCTGGTCAATGCCCTGTTGATCCCGTTCTTTCTTACTAATTTTTGAGCCTTATCCGAAATCTGCCTGGCAAAAGACTTGTTCCCGTTAATTAAAAAATGACATGGCATTATAAAGTGAAATACTCAAAACAACCGACGCAAAAATCAGGGGACCTGACTACCGGGCAATTTCCAGTTCGCGTTTTTTGATGTACAGCATGCGAATCAACTCGTACTCGAACGGCGAACCGGTATCATAGTATCGAAAACCGATATTCTTGCGGGTATCCAGTGCATTGAGGGTACGATAAGTAAACTCCCAGGCATCTTCGTTTCTATCGAAGTACAGTGGGTCAATCTCATTGAAAACATAAGCATCGACCACGAGTCCGGTAGTGTCCCGCAGGCTCGATGGTCCGAGTATCGGTAACACGAGATAGGGACCGGGCCCTACGCCATAGTGACCCAACGTCTGACCGAAGTCCTCATCGTGTTGCTGCAAGCCCATCTCCGTTGCGGGGTCCCACAGGCCCAGCAGACCGAGCGTGGTATTAACCGTTAAACGACCTGCGGTATGCGCCGTGGCCTTACCTTTCAACTGCAGCGCCGAGTTGAGAAGATTCTCCAGGTCACCGACGTTATTCATGAAATTATGGACGCCCTTCTGGACCACATCTGGCATCACGAAATCGTATGCGCCGACTAGCGGCAGGAATATCGCATCATCGAACCAGGCATTGAAACGGTATACGCCGCGGTTAAAGCCCTCTATCGGATCGTACTGGTCGATGGGCAGGGTTTTGCCGACATCATCCGGGGCAACGGACTGCAGAGAACGCTGCGGCGGGATCTCACCTTCACTAACCATTGGCGCACTGCTGCAACCGGTCAGCATCAACACCAGCAGCGCTGCCGGTATACCAAGGTAGCGCGTTGCCAGGTAACTATTCATCTTCATGGTCATACGCCCCTAGTTGCTGAAGTAATCGACCATGAAGGCCACGTTGTCACGGTGATCCATGTTGCCGCAGTGTCCGCCACTGGGATAAATCCTGGCACGCGAACCAAATACCTGGCGCAGGTAATCGATTTCTCCCTCGGCCATGATGATGTCGTCAACATTATGCATGACCCCGATATTGTCTGCGCTGCGCAGAAAGGACTCGATACTCTCGAGGCTGCTTTCTGCGATTAATCCCTCTCGCGTCGATCCGGGTATCTTCTCCTGGAAATAGGGCAAATACATCTGGTCGATATAATCGACGAAGCTGGTGCGGGCAGCCACCTTGAAGTACGGCGTGGTGCTCTCTGAAATACTAAAGCGGTGATTCTTTGGAATGATAAAGCCGCGCTGGGCCGCATAATCGGCAGTAGTAACCATGTTGGCCGACGAGATACGGAATACGGCGCCGATAATGGCCTGCAGGTCTTCCGACCGTGCCTTGCGTCCCTCTTCCATATTGACCTGGTAAATACGATAAAGGAACTCGTCGTTGAAGTTCACCCGGTCATCGGTGGCATAGACTTCGGTAAAGCGTTGCATGACCTGGTCGAGGAATGAACCAAAGTCGGGTGCTACCGGGCCCGGGATGTTGTCATCGATCATGCGATCCAGTATGCCGACCGAGTTATATAAACTGACCGGTGGATTGATCATCAG
>JAPHTU010000313.1 GCA_026196145.1 Gammaproteobacteria bacterium | reverse complement strand
TACGACCCGGAAAGCCGTGGCGGTAATACACCTGACGGACGCAAGGTCAAAGGCACCATCCACTGGGTCAGCGCAGCACATGCCATCGATGCAGATATCTACCTGTATGACCGGTTATTTAATACGCCCACACCCTGGACAGCAGTTGATGTTCATTCCGCATTGAACCCGGAGTCCCTGGCTATCCTGAAACACTGCAAGCTTGAACCCGACCTGGCAAACGCCACACTGGATACCCGTTACCAGTTCGAACGTGTCGGTTATTTTATTCTGGATAAAACACACAGCGACACCTCGGAACCTGTATTCAACCGCATCATCACGCTCAGGGACAGCTGGGAAAAAGCCAGGTAGATCCAACCCGGTATTTCATTTATCTACACCTATGAATGCATTACTACAGGCCAGCAATCTGACACGTAATTACGGTGACTACCGTGCAGTAGATGATGTTTCCATTACCCTGAATTCTGGAGACATCCTCGGGCTGCTGGGACCAAACGGTGCAGGCAAGACCTCTACCATGGGTATGCTCACCGGCAATCTCGCGTCATCAAGCGGAGAAATACTGATCAAGGGAACGGATCTGGCGGATGATCCGAAACAGGCCAAGCGATCCATTGGCTACTTGCCGGAGCAGCCACCGGTTTACCGCGACCTGACTGTAAACGAATATCTGGCCTACGCCGCGCGGCTGCATAATATCCGGGGTAGCGCAGTCAGCACAGCAGTCAAACAGGCCTGTGAGCGCACCGGGCTCAGTGAAGTCGTCAAGCGCCTGATCGGCAATCTTTCCAAGGGCTTCCAACAGCGGGTAGGTATCGCGCAGGCTATCATCCACGAACCGGATGTCATCATTCTGGATGAACCTACCGTTGGACTTGACCCGATACAGATCCGCGAGATTCGTGAGCTAATCCGTGAACTGGGAACAAGGCATGGGGTGATTCTATCTACACACATCCTGCCAGAGGTGCAGACCGTATGTAATCGCATCCATATCCTGCATCAGGGACGTATTGTCTATGATGATGCAGATGCAGAAAAAGGTGACACAGCGCAGCTCACTGTGCAGTTCAATCAGGACGTAGATATAGCCCCCTTACAGGCGCTTGCTGATGTCCATAGTATCGACCATCAGGAATCCGGGCGTTATTTGATCCAGTATCAGACAGGCTCAAATCCGGCGAATGCGATTGCCCACATGGCAGTTGAGAAGCAATGGGGACTGCAGGAATTAACGCCAAACAGTATGGGGCTCGAGCACATTTTTGTTTCGCTCACACAGGGTGAGGAACAGGATAGTGAGACAGAAAAAATGGCGGAGGCAGACCAATGATTGCAACCATTGGTCTGCAGGAACTTCGCCGCATGATGCTGTCACCACTGGCCTGGGTGATACTGGCACTGATCCAGTTTGTTACAGCATTGCAGTTCCTCAATAGCCTGGAAGATTTTATGCTCAACCAGCCCAGGCTGGTCGGCATGGACAACCCGCCCGGCGTCAGTGACTGGGTAGTTGCACCATTGTTTGCCGATGTAGCCTTCATGTTATTAATGGTGGTACCCGTTATCAGCATGCGTAGCCTGAGTGCCGAACGACGCGAGAAGACACTCAGCCTGTTAATGTCATCGCCGGTGTCCATGACCGAGATCGTGCTGGGCAAGTATGTTGGCATGATGCTGTTTCTCGCCATCATGGTCACCATGATCAGCCTGATGCCGCTAACACTCTGGTTTGGCACCAGCCTGGATATTGGCAAACTTTTTACCGGCTCCCTGGGCCTGTTCCTGATGCTCTCAGCCTTCGCAGCCGCAGGTCTGTTCATTTCCAGTCTCACAGAATCACCAGCCGTTGCCGCAGTGGCTTCCTTCTTTCTGTTGTTTGGCCTGTGGCTGATGTTCTGGATCAGCAGCGGCGGTGAACAGCTCAAGGGGATAGTTGAATACATTTCCCTGCTACACCACTTTGTACCACTGCTACAGGGCAGCATCAACTCGGCCGACGTGGCCTATTTTGTGATTTTTGCCTTCACCTTTCTGGTATTAACCATACGGCGTCTGGACGCACAGCGCTTGCAGGCATAATCATGATGGTGCGTATTCAAAACCTTATCTTTATTGTCCTGTTTCTCAGCATCATGGGCCTGCTCGGCTGGCTGACTGAACGCCATAGCGTGCAGCTGGATTTGACCTGGGGAAACAGAAACTCACTCACCGAGGCATCGGTAAACGCACTGAAGGAACTCGATCAGCCAATTACCATCACCGCCTTTGTGCGTGACAGCAGCAAGGTGGTACATGACATCACCAAGGACCTTGTAGAACGCTACCAGCGTCACAAGCCGGACATTGAGCTCAGTTTTCTCAACCCGGATCTGGTACCTCAACTGGTTCGCGAACACGGTATAACCGTAGATGGAGAGGTCGGAATCAACGAGGTAGATACCCGTGTTTATCTCTCCGATAGCTTTCTCATCCTCCTGTGCGTCCCGCTCTTCAACGATACGTGCCACGGAGTGATCGCCGCGCCTGACAATTCT
>JAPHTU010000036.1 GCA_026196145.1 Gammaproteobacteria bacterium | reverse complement strand
CGATATTGATAGGGGTCCCGCTTTGCATGCTGTGCCAGCTCGTCCAGTGCGGATTCCACAAAGAAACAGTTGAGTGAGTTGCCAACCGAGCGCCAGAAACCGACAGGAATATCGGTCTCCAGTTCGACCACATCGGTGGTCTGGTGCGGAATGCTATAAGGCATTTCCGCTGCGCCTTCCGTCATGCTGGCATCGGGCTTTTCGCCCAGCCAGTCGGGGGCATAGCGCCGCATGATAGAGGTATTGGTCACCCGGTTTTTCCATGCATGTGGATAGCCCTTTTCATCCACGCCAATTTCAAAGGCACTGCTGGCCGCCGGGCGATAAAAGTCATGTTGTATGTCTTCCTCGCGTGACCAGATAACCTTAACGGGTGCCTCTAGTTCCTCGGATAAGGTGACGGCCTGTGCAATGAAGTCCACCTCGGCGCGGCGACCAAAACCACCGCCAAGATAGGTGGTATGGAGTT
The DNA here is from genome assembly GCA_026196145.1 of Gammaproteobacteria bacterium. Lineage (GTDB taxonomy): Bacteria > Pseudomonadota > Gammaproteobacteria > JAJDYQ01 > JAJDYQ01 > JAJDYQ01. Next base: position 4,630 of record JAPHTU010000036.1, on the reverse strand, counting down.
TGACCTGGTCGGCATGCAGACCGGTGATATTCATCGCCGTTTGTACCGCCATGCTTTGCCCCTGGGTCGGCGCCCATATCTCACAGAAATCATCGCCGACATGCGCGGTCGCATTCATGGGTTCCATGGTGCTATGTGCCAGATGCGGGGCATGGTATTTCATGGCAAGTACATCATGTGCGTTTTTCATCTCGGCTGCTGGATTGCCGTGTGAAAAGGCATTACGCGAATTGAGGTTGTCAAACAGGGCATCGTCAAAGGCGTTTTCCAGTATCTCGGTGGTAAAGCCCTCGGTTAACCCGCCCTTGAATGTAACATTCAGGGCATCCAATCCCTTTTTGGCCTGCCAGTAACTATCGGCAACAACCGCGATGCCGTTATCAATTGGCACAACGGCCTTTACTCCCCTGGTTTTCATGGCCGCAGCCTTGTCGTATGTATCTACCTCACCGCCAAATACAGGTGATTGTTTTACCGTGGCAATCAGCATGCCGGGTAATACAACGTCAATGCCAAAAACTGCTTCGCCTGTCACCTTGGGCGGGGTGTCGACACGCTGCATCGGCTTGCCGATATATTGGTAATCCTTGCGATCTTTCAGTACCGGATTTTCCGGCGGGCCTAGCAGTGCGGCCTGCTTTACCAGGTCGCGGAAATGGAGCTTTTTCCTGGTCTGTGTATTAATTACATAGCTATCCTGTGCATTGCATACGTTAGCAGGAGCGGCCCACTGTATCGCTGCCGCTTCAATCAACATGCCGCGCAAGGTAGCGCCTACGGTACGTAGCGGTTTCCACCAGGCGCGTACAGAGGTGCTGCCACCGGTGAGTTGCATACCAAACATCGGGTTGTTAAAAAGTTTATTGTTGGTTGGGTTCAGTACCTTGATGGTTGTGTAATCGGCACCGGTTTCATCAGCCAGGATCATGGCCAGTGCGGTTTGTGAACCCTGGCCCATTTCAGAAACCGGTATCACAAAGTTCAGCGTGCCATACGTATCGACCTGGATCCAGGCATCAACCGGGTAAGTGGCCTTGTCGGTATCGCCCTGGCGGGCCAGCGCCTTGTTAACCATAGGCAGGCTAAAGCCGAGTATAAGTCCTCCGCCTGCGAGCATTGTGCCTTTCATAAAGGTTCTGCGGCTGAGGTTTTCAATCTTCATGAGATCCTCCAGCGGCAAGTTTCTTTGCAGCAAGATGCACCGCCTCGCGAATTTCCGGGTAGGCGCCGCACCGGCAAATGCCCGTCATTGCCACATTGATCTGTTCATCCGACGGCTGCTTATTGTTCTGGAGCAGGGCGACGGCATTGATTATCTGCCCCGACTGGCAGTAGCCACATTGCGGTACATCCACCTCTATCCATGCCTGTTGTACCTTGTGTAGCTTATTATTATCAGGCAGCCCCTCAATGGTCTGGATAGATTGCCCGACAGCAGCGGCCGCCGGATACAGGCAACTGTTAACGGGCCGGCCGTCTATCAGCACCGCACAGGCCCCGCAGACACCGATGCCGCAACCAAACTTGGTGCCGTTGAGTTTGAATTCGTCACGAAGTACCCACAGTAGCGGGGTATCGGAATCGACATCGGCCTGTAACTGCTTGCCGTTGATGTTTAGGCTTATCATGTGGCGGTCCGTGTGGCTGGATGATTGGGGTACGACAGCTAGAGTATAGAAAAGTTACGCGAGGTATGCCGGAATAGTTGAACTGAATAATGTATGACCGGCCAATGGTCCTGATCTCAGCAATGCTGGTATTTTATATGGATATCGGAATATCATGCCGCTGGAAACAGGTGGATGGTTTATGAATTACATAGTGAAAGCCGGATTTGCCCTGGTCTCTATATGCCTGTCGATGCCAGTCCATGGAGACGAACTGAAAATTTTTACTACGGATGGTTGCAGCGCCTTCCCGGATGGCACCATTGGGCAAAAGTCGCTATGGGTAAACTGCTGTATCCGGCATGACCTGGCCTACTGGAAGGGCGGTAGCTACGATGAACGTCTGGCAGCAGACCAGGCACTGAAAGCATGCGTATCCAGGGTCGGGGAGCCGGAAATTGCCAACCTGATGCTGGCCGGTGTACGTGTTGGCGGGTCACCGTTTTACCCGATGCCGTATCGATGGGGTTATGGCTGGTCATATCTGCGTGGCTACAAGCCATTAAGTCAACAGGAAAAGGTACAGGTAAAGCAAAAACTGGAAATGCTGGAAATTATGATCAGAAGCATATCCAGTGAATTGAAAATTAATGAAGAACCTGAATAAATAACCAGGGGCAGAGCCACAGCATTCTGTGTAGTAATGGAAATTTTCGATCTGCAACAATGCCCGGATGTGCTGACACAACTTGCACAATGGCATCATGATGAATGGGGTGATTACAATCCGGGTTTAACACTGGAACAGCGTATACAGCGCATGCGGCCACATCTTGAAGACGTGGCAGTGCCATCAACCTATGTCGCCAAGGATCATGATGTACTGGGGTCTGCTGATATCGTGCATCATGATATGACAATTCATCAGGAGTTAACGCCGTGGCTGGCCAGTGTGTATGTTGAACAGTCTCATCGCCGGCAGGGTATCGGCAGTGAACTGGTCAAACATGTAATGCAGCAGGCCGTCGTTGCAGGCTATTCAAAGTTATATTTGTTTACGCCGGATCAGGTGAGCTTTTATCGGCGTCTGGGATGGCAGCAGTTTAGCAAGGTCTCTTATTGCGGCCACGATGTGATCATTATGACTGTTGACCTTCAATCAAGCTAAACAATGAAATCTAAAACACCGGAACTTGACATACCTGAATGGGTGCGCTGGATTGCACAGGATAGTAGTGGTGCATGGTGGGGGTATTCCGTCGAACCTTTAAGAAATGATACCGGCTGGTATGAAAATGAAGTGGGTCGGTATATTAAACTTGGTGTAGATGATGCATCGAACTGGCAACAATCGCTAATAAAAGTTGACATCAAAAGCCACCAATAAGTTCATTCGAACTTGAGGCTCATCATTGTTGTCCAAATTATATAAGTCGTCAAGACTGTTATTTGTTAACAGCTTTCCTATACTGAAAAGCATGCGCGTTTGTAACCGTTGTTAGCACTCATGCAGCTAGAGTGCTTAAACATAAGGAGAATGTGTATGCAAAGTGATGTTATCAGCTTTGATTCCCTGCAGGATCATTTCCATCAACTGGTTATTGATGCCAGGGATAATCAGCACGTAGATGTCTCCGATGAAACAACGCATTACCTTACAGGTCTGCTCGTCTCTTTTTCTTCCGTTGATACGCTTTTTCATAAAGATGAAGAAGGCAGGCGACTTAAACCGCTTGCCATTATGTTTTGCGAGGCACACCAGGAAGTAAATCCGGCCTTACGTTATCAGGGGCTACGCCATCTTGGAGACACGGCCCTGTTTATCGCCGGTATGTTTCCGGGCGTCTTGCGAAGAAAACCGGTCGGCCTTGATTACTATATTGCCATGGGTGGCAGCGCCTATGGGGCGGCATCCGACCTGGTTGGACGATTAAACTTCAGCCAGGCATTTAGTGGTATTTTTCTCGAACTCGGAGGGCGGTTTGCGCTGCTTGTCGATGTGCTGAGCGAGGTCGCAGAAAACTCCAATCTGAACAGTCATGCCGATATCCTTGAGCTGTATGAGCAATGGATGCAAACGGGCAGCAAGCGGATTGCAAACAAATTGCGTGCAGCAGGTATCGAACCGGTCGATTTCAATAACAAAAGGCGGCAACACTGATGCTGGAGAAAATGCAGCAACGACTTGAGCGCATTTATGAAGTACATGCCGGGCTGAATGTGCATGACTTCCTGGTCACCGATGGTGAGTTTGCCAGCTATATGGACGAGCAGCATGGCCTCAGATGCTCTGCCGAGAAGTTGATGGTCAGACAGGTGGAGAACAACCTGGATGTCTCCCTGTATATCAAGCAGGACGTCATTGATCGACTGGACAAGGATGATCCGATGATTAATTTGCATGAGGGTAATATTAATGCCTACCTGATCGCACTCGAGGGTGTAAGTCATTTGATCTACCTGGCATGGAATGCGCGATATGAACGTGAGATCAGCCTGTTCGAGCTGGAACTGCAGGCGGAGGTTGATAAATATATCTTTACCATGATCTTGCTGGCCAATCAGAAAGACTATGACCTGCCCGAGGGCCTGTTAAACCGGTTGTTCCTGCAGCATACCTATGCCAGCGATATGGATATCGAGGAACAGAATCGTTATGAACGCGCTAATTACTACGCCTACCATTACTGCAAGGCGTTACAACATAATTGTATTGATAACCAGCGTATGTCTTTCTTTAATGACCTGCGGCGTTTTTATCGGTTGACCAGTCACCATAAAATCAGACATATCGCGACGGCCTTGCACTGACAGCCTGTGATTCAGGAATAAGCGAGCGAACTGGAGCAGTTCGTTAAGACTCACCATTTCCAGGACATGGCGACGCCAAGAGAATCCTGATGCATCTTGAGATCAACTTCACCCGGACCACCCGCCGGAATAAGCAGGGACCCTGAGCCTTCAATTTTGTATTCGAAGGCATGCATATAACTGAATGTCACGTCACGGTTCTTATCCAGCTT
>JAPHTU010000266.1 GCA_026196145.1 Gammaproteobacteria bacterium | reverse complement strand
ACACCCAGGTCTAGCCGATGCACATACTGCCCCGTGAATCGGGAACCAGCATTATCAAATGTGTACACCACGTCCATAGGCTTTTCTTCCTGAACCTTTAGCACCAGATCAGAATCACCCACCTGTTGGCCAGGCTGAAAAACACCAAATGCTGTCAATCCCGGGTAATCAGTTAAACGGATCAGCGCAGATTCAACTTCCTCACCATGCAAGGCCTGACCCAGCATGGATTCAAACGGCTGCGCCAGCAATTGCGGTTTATATTTCTTGTTACCCTCGACCAGTATGCGTCCCAATACACCCTCAAGTACCTGTATGGTGACAATACCATCCTCCACGGTCTGCACCGGGATGAAGGCATGCGCAACAATAAATCCCCTGGACCGATACAGATCAGTAATCTTGTTTGCCAGAATTTGCAACTGACCAATGTAGTGACCATCAGGGTGGTCCGCGCGATCCTCTTCAATCACCTTCCACACGTCATCCAGGGTGAGCCCTTTATCGGGACGATCCACCGCACCACGCAACTCAATGGCTTCGATCTTGATCCTCGGACCTTCGGTATCAGCCAGCGGGCGATCGACGACTGGCGGTACGATATATTTACCCGGCTCCGGCTCAAGCTCCGGATAAAGAAATGCATCCTGGGGTATTTGTGCCGCCGGCTTGGCAGCATCAGGCAGGCTTTCCATCACCTCAATCGGTAACTGGGCATACGCAAACTGAGCCGCACTAACAGCCAGACACACGAACAGAAGCAGTCGTTTAAGAGAAACGCACGTCATTATATACTTGAGGGCCCCACGCTCCCTAAGTAACTTATTGATTTTAAAGGATTAATTTAATCTCTCAGTGGTCTATGATAAGTGCAGGTTATTAAATGTTCAACCACTAGTTTTAGTTTTAAATTTATGTTGTAACTTTTTGAATTACTGAGTTTTTTGGATTTTTGAACCCTGGAAGGAATCAGCGGCCCGCATCATCCAGTCATCCAGCTGGTTCATGTGATATTCCACCGGATATTGGGATTGCGCCAACTGAGCCAGCTGAGCCCGTTGCTGCTCACGCAAAGCCTGAATTAGCTCCCTGACCACCTGACCCCTGACTTGACCCAGCGGCAGCATCTCTGCCGGCTGAATTGCCCCGCGGCGAAACAAATGCACTCCGTTCTCACCCCGTATTGGCTTGCTGATGGCATTTTCCTTTAGCGCAAGCAGTTGACCTTTGATTTTCGGACGTAAATCAGACGTCAGTAGCATCCCCATATAGCCGCCCTGCAAGCGGCTTGCCGCATGTTGGGAATTACCCAGCGCCGCCTGCTCAAAGGTGGTTCTACCCTTCTTGATATCATTCGCAAGCAATGATGCCTTCTTCAACAGCCTGGCCATTTCCGGCTTACTCGCATTATCTGCTATCGGCCAAAAGATCTGCCAGACAGGCACCCGCTCAGCCAATAGGTAGCGCTGTTTATTCGTTTCATAAAATTGCTGAATCTGCTGTTCGCCAGGAAATCCCTCCGGGACACCCGCTGCCTGTAACCGATGCTTTATATAACTATCCACCAGGAAATCATCCGCCTGACGCTTCAGCAGAAACTGAATCTTGTCGTTGTTTGCGAATTGACTGGCATTGGCCGCATCAATTAAAGATAGCCTCAACGCTTCCTTGCTGACAAACTGACCAAATAACTTCTGATCTGCCAGAACCGCTTCCCGCTGCTCATCATTCAGGGAGGCAACTACAAGCACAAGCTGTTCATAACCAAATTGCGCACTACGCAGCTCATCACCTGCCTGCTCATCAGTCGCGACGGAAGTGCCAGTCGAATTCACCTCAGCCAGGTTATTAGTTCCTGGATGCTGTGAAAGCTGCTGTGAACGAATAACATATATTCCCACGCCGAACGCGACAGCTACGGCTAATACTACGAGTATTTTTTTCATTATTAATAAATTCTAGAAAGGAATATCATCATCAAAATCATTGGCAGCCGGCGCACTACCCTGCTCTGCCTGTTGCGGCGCCATTGGCGCCGGGCCCGATGGACGGCTTTCCGGCATGCCCGCTCCCGAACGGCCACCCAACATCTGCATTTCATTGGCAACGATTTCCGTCGTGTAGCGGTCATTACCTGACTTATCCTGCCACTTGCGTGTTTGCAAGCGACCCTCTACATAGACCTGTGAACCTTTTTTCAGGTACTCGCCCACGATCTCCGCAAGCCGACTAAAGAACACCACATTGTGCCACTCAGTCTTCTCCTGCATTTCACCGGTGTTCTTGTCTTTCCATGACTCATTGGTTGCGATCGTCACGTTAGCGACCGCAGCACCACCCGGCGTATAACGAATATCCGGGTCCTTTCCCAGATTACCAACAAGAATCACCTTATTTACGCCTCTTGCCATGCTGATATACCCCCAAATAAGTCAAAAATATTAAATGAAACCGGCTGCGCCAGCCGCAGCGTAGTGTACGTGCTCACAAAGAAAACTTCACGCCACATTTTCTGTAAGTTTGCTTGCCTCCACAGTATGATGGTTAGTTTTCTCGGCAAAGAGCCTTATATGGACAAAATCATTATTCGCGGCGCCAGAACCCACAATCTGGCTGCCATAGATCTTGAGCTACCCCGCGACAAACTGATTGTCATTACCGGCCTGTCCGGATCCGGCAAGTCCTCTCTGGCCTTCGATACCCTGTTTGCCGAAGGCCAACGACGTTATGTCGAATCGTTGTCTGCCTACGCACGACAGTTTCTGTCAATGATGGAAAAACCCGATGTCGAACATATCGAGGGATTATCACCCGCGATCTCTATTGAGCAAAAATCAACCTCGCATAATCCTCGCTCAACCGTTGGCACGATTACAGAAATCTATGACTACCTGCGTCTGCTGTATGCGCGAACAGGTACACCCAAATGCCCCGAGCATGGCACCAGCCTTGAGGCACAGACCATATCGCAGATGACTGATGCCATACTCGCATTACCCGAGGGCAGCCGCGTCATGTTGCTTGCCCCTGTCGTCAGGGGGCGCAAGGGCGAACATCACGACATTATTGATCAGCTCCGCATTCAGGGATTCGTACGCGCACGAATTGATGGTCAGGTGTACGAACTCGATCAGGCACCTGAACTTTCATTAAGGAAAAAGCACACCATAGAGGCCGTCATTGATCGCTTTAAGATCAAGCCCGATATGAGCAACCGCCTTGCCGAGTCACTGGAGACCGCATTACAACTTTCCGATGGCCTCGCGTACCTGGCCGCGATGGACAAGGGAGACGACAACTTCAAGGAACTCACTTTTTCCTCACGCTATGCATGCAATATATGCGGCTATTCGCTCGCCGAACTCGAACCCCGACTGTTTTCCTTCAATAACCCGGTAGGCGCATGCCCGTCATGCGATGGCCTGGGTGTGGAACAGTTTTTCGATCCACACAAAATAGTGACGCATCCGCATCTGAGTCTGGCAGGCGGCGCAATACGCGGTTGGGATCGTCGGAATCTGTATTATTTCCAGATGCTGCAATCGCTCGCGGAACATTACCAGTTCGAGCTGGACACGCCCTTTGATGAGCTGGATGACAGGATCCAACAGGTCGTTTTATATGGCAGCGGCAGTGAAAAGATCACCTTCAATTATGCCAGTGAACGCAGCGGTGCCCACCAGCGCACGCATCGCTTCGAAGGCATCGTGCATAACTTTGAAAGGCGCTACCGGGAAACCGATTCCAATACCGTCAGAGAGGAACTGGCACGCTACCTGGCCACCAGCTCATGTTCATCGTGCCACGGTCATCGATTAAATGAAGGTGCCCGAAATGTCTTTATTGAGGACATCAACCTGCCCCAGGTCACTGCGCTGCCGGTTGGCGAGGCGCTTGGCCTTTATAAACAACTGGAACTACCTGGACATCGCGGTGAAATCGCGGCACGTATATTGAAGGAAATCGTGGAGCGTCTTCAGTTTCTGGTAAACGTTGGCCTGGACTATCTAACACTGGATCGAAGTGCCGACACACTTTCTGGCGGTGAGGCACAACGTATTCGACTGGCCAGTCAGATAGGCTCAGGACTTCAGGGTGTCATGTATATACTGGATGAACCTTCGATCGGCCTGCACTCAAGAGACAACGCAAGACTATTAAAAACACTGACCCATCTGCGCGACCTGGGCAATACGGTAATTGTTGTCGAACATGACGAAGAGGCCATTCGAATAGCTGATTATGTTGTGGACATTGGTCCCGGTGCCGGGGTTCATGGCGGTCGCATCGTTGCTCAGGGCAGCCCGGACGATGTGATCAACAACGCTAAATCACTAACGGGGCAATACCTGTCAGGCCTACGCTCCATCAAGATCCCCGAACAACGGCACCAACCGAGCAGCGAAAAATGGCTGGCCATCAAGGGCGCTAAAGGCAACAATCTGCAGAACATCGATGCCCGCATACCCATTGGACTGATGACATGTGTAACGGGTGTCTCAGGTTCAGGCAAGTCCACGCTAATTAACGAGACACTGTTTAGAGTTGCCCACACCAGGCTTAATCGGGCCAACGAGCAGGCCGCACCTCACGATGATATCGAAGGCTTCGAGCATCTCGACAAGGTCGTCGACATCAATCAAAGCCCGATAGGCAGAACCCCAAGATCCAACCCGGCAACCTATACCGGCCTGTTTACCACGTTAAGAGAATTATTTGCCAATACACCCGAATCCAGAACCAGAGGTTACAAACCCGGACGCTTCAGCTTTAACGTCAAGGGCGGCAGGTGCGAGGCCTGCCAGGGTGATGGTGTTATCAAGGTTGAAATGCATTTTCTGCCTGACATCTATGTAGACTGTGATGTTTGCCACGGCAAACGCTATAACCGGGAAACACTGGAAATTTTCTATAAAGGCAAAACAATTAACGATGTATTAAATCTTACCGTCGAAGAGGCACTCGTATTTTTTGATGCCATCCCGTCTGTCAATCGCAAGCTGCAAACACTCATTGATGTTGGTCTGACATATATCAAGCTTGGGCAAAATGCGACCACGCTTTCCGGCGGCGAGGCACAGCGGGTCAAACTGGCAAAAGAACTGTCAAAACGCGACACAGGCAAGACGCTATACATACTGGATGAACCCACTACCGGTTTACACTTTCATGATATAGAACAGCTGCTGAGTGTATTGCATCGCTTACGCGATCATGGCAACACCGTGGTTGT
>JAPHTU010000030.1 GCA_026196145.1 Gammaproteobacteria bacterium | reverse complement strand
CGGCACCGGCAAGGTAACCGACTATGCTGAAAGCACGGCCAGCGCCCCTGCCGCCCAGACGGCTACACCGGTAACCGCCGGCACTGCTGCAGAAACCATCAAGGCACCACTATCTGGCAGTGTTATCGATATCCCGGTATCCGCTGGGGATCAGGTCTCTTCAGGCCAGGTGGTCATCATCATTGAGGCCATGAAGATGGAAACGCAGCTGCGTTGCTCAAGTAACGGACACATTGCCAGTATTGATGTTGCCAAGGGCGACCATATCCAGGTCGATCAGGCACTTCTGACCATATCCTGACAATATGCAAGAAGGAATCTTAAAGCTATGGGAGTCCACCGGGCTGGCTAACTTTACCTGGGGACAGATCGTCATGATGGGCATCTGCCTGTTGCTGGTCTATCTGGCCATCGTTAAAAACTTTGAGCCTCTGCTGTTGATACCGATTGGCTTTGGTGGACTGATGGCAAACATCCCGCTGGCCGGCATTGCAGGTCCGGACGGGATACTCGGCATTCTTTATCAGCTGGGCATAGAAAACGGCATGTTCCCGCTGCTGATCTTTATGGGAGTCGGTGCAATGACAGACTTTGGCCCGCTACTGGCCAGGCCAAGTCTTGCCATACTCGGGGCCGCCGCCCAGTTCGGTATTTTTATTACCTTGATCGGTGCCATTGTCATGAACTTTGTGCCCGGTATCGAGTTCAGCCTTTCCGATGCCGCCGCCATCGCCATCATCGGTGGCGCAGACGGGCCGACGGCAATATTCCTGGCTTCCCGGCTGGCGCCCGACCTGCTGGGTGCCATTGCAGTTGCCGCATATTCCTACATGGCACTGGTGCCGCTGATACAGCCACCGATCATGATGTGGCTGACAACACCGGAAGAGCGCCAAACCGTGATGAAACAACTGCGCCCGGTGAGTCGCAGTGAAAAGATCATCTTTCCTTTCCTGCTAATCGGGCTGGCAATCATCCTGCTACCGACCGCCACCCCGTTGATTGGCATGCTGGCATTTGGCAACCTGCTGAAAGAGTCCGGTGTGGTCGACCGGCTCAGCAATACAGCGCAGAACGAACTGATCAATATCGTAACCATTTTCCTCGGCCTGTCGGTTGGCTCAAAGCTCTCTGCTGACAAGTTTCTCAATGCCGAGACCCTCGGTATCCTTGCCCTTGGTATCTTTGCCTTTTCCATCGGTACGGCCGCAGGCGTGTTGATGGGCAAGGCCATGTACCGGCTAACCAATGGACAGGTCAACCCCCTGATCGGTGCCGCCGGTGTATCCGCGGTTCCGATGGCCGCACGCGTTGCCAACAAGGTGGGGCAGGAAGCCAATCCAAGCAACTTCCTGCTCATGCAGGCAATGGGACCCAATGTTTCCGGCGTCATCGGTTCTGCTGTCGCAGCCGGCGTACTGTTAGCTATCGTTGGTGCTTGATATAGTCGGCATATCGGCCAACCAAGTAAAATAATCAAATAATGAAAACAATTCTCAGCAAATATTTTGACTACAAACAGGATGAAGCTGGTAACGGTTATCTGGAAGTTCACCTCAAGGGTATTGCGCTGCTAAGGCTTGCTGCGACCAACAAGGGAACGGCATTTACCGAACGCGAGCGTATTGAGCTTGGCCTGGATGGATTGCTGCCACCCCATGTCGTCGATTTAAAACACCAGCTTGAAAGGCTGTATAGAAGCTTTAAACAACAACCCGATGACATCGCAAAATATCAGTTCCTGCGCAGCCTGCAGGAACGCTCGGAGTTTGCCTACTACGGATTACTGGAGAACCATCTCGAAGAGATGATGCCGATCATCTATACCCCGACGGTTGGCAAGGCTGTTCAGCAATACAGCAGCCTGTACCAGGCACCTCGTGGTATCACACTATCGGCGGACAATATCGATCGTGCCGATGCCGTGATGGAGAACTATCCCTGGGGGGATGTCCGCATGATAGTAGCAACCGACTCTTCTGCCATTCTGGGTATCGGCGACCAGGGCCATGGCGGCCTGGCTATCTGCATCGGCAAGCTGGCATTGTATACCGCAGGCTGTGGCGTCAGCCCCTTCCATACCATGCCGGTCAATCTGGACGTTGGTACTGATCGACATGACCTGTTGCAGGACCCCACTTACCTGGGTATCCATAAAAACCGGTTACGCGGCGAGGAATACTTCGCGCTGGTTGATAAATTCGTCGCATCTGTACAAAAACGTTGGCCCAAGGCCGTTATCCAGTGGGAAGACTTTGCCAAAAATGTCGCGTTTGAGGTACTGGAGCGATTTAAGGACAAGATACCCTGCTTCAATGATGACATTCAGGGCACCGGTGCCGTCGTACT
>JAPHTU010000170.1 GCA_026196145.1 Gammaproteobacteria bacterium | reverse complement strand
GAACCATAGGCTTGCCGCTATTATTACTCTATGGTCTGGGCAATATCATCGGTGCAGGAATCTATGTACTGATCGGAAAAGTATCTGGTGAAGCTGCAATGTATGCGCCTGTAGCATTCCTGGTCGCTTCTGTTGTCGCTGGTTTCAGTGCTTTTTCCTACAGCGAGATGTCAGCACGTTATCCTTTATCCGCAGGTGAAGCCGTTTATATCCAGGAAGGCTTCCACCTGACCTTGCTGTCGCGACTATCCGGCCTGTTAATTGCCTTTGCAGGTATGATTTCAGCTGCCACCATCGCGCATGGCTTTTACGGTTACTTCAGTATTTTTTTCCAGGTACCGGAGACAGTCGTTATTATCGGTATCATATTGATACTGGGATCACTGATCATGTGGGGTATTTCCCAGTCGGTCAGTGTGGCCGCCCTGTTTACGATAGTTGGAATCGCCGGACTACTGATGATCATCTGGGCCGGCAGGGATGTGCTTGTCGACATACCTGAAAAAATTGATGTCCTGCTACCCCCGGTTGATCTAACCACCTGGACAGGAATCTTGCTTGGCTCCTTCCTTGCCTTCTATGCCTTTATTGGGTTTGAGGATATGGTCAATGTCGCAGAAGAGGTAAAGAAGCCGCGACAAACGCTACCGGCTGCTATCCTGCTTGCCCTGGTCATCTCTACACTCATCTACTCATCTGTCGCACTTGTTGCAGTTCTGGCGCTGGACCAGGCCACACTGTCCACCAGCACTGCACCACTCGCTGACGTCTTGACTGCCACATCGGATATTAATCCGGGAATCATCAGTATTATCAGCATGTTTGCCATCGTCAATGGTGCACTTGTACAAATGATCATGGCCTCACGGCTGTTTTATGGCATGGCAAAAAAAGGCTGGCTATGGGCAGGTCTGGCAAAAGTAAACCCACGAACACGAACACCGGTTAACGCAACCATACTGGTCATCACTATCATCATGGTGTTTGCGCTGTGGCTTCCATTAGAAACTCTCGCCAGAGGCACCAGCTATCTGGTATTGGTCGTTTTCACCATGACAAACGCCGCACTCATATCAATTAAACGAAGCCAACCGGCATCAGAAGGCATACTGAACAACCCCATGTGGGTACCCGTCGCGGGTCTCATCACCAGCCTGGGGCTGGTACTGTTTCAGCTGATTGTTGGCTAGCATGACCCATCCTTATAAAGGCATTCTTTCACGTCAACCCGCCTATAAATTACATTGATCATGTAGCGCGATAAAGCCAACTATCCTGTAAGTGTCGATGGTATTTTTGATCGTCGTCAACGCCCAAGATCAACATTAATGCTTGAATATAAACAGGAATTACAAAGTAACAGGAGGTGTATGATGAAAAGTCTCACAAGAACACTCCTGGTTGCATCTGTACTTGTCATGGCAACAACAAACGCCCAGGCCTGGTGGGACAACGGTTACGGTTCAGGTTATGACTATGGCCCTGTGTATTACACCAACAGTGGCTGGGATGACGGTACTTTCTGGAGCGAAACCCGTGCTTATGGGCGCGGACGTGGCTCAGGTGACGGAGAATTCAACTTCAGCATGAGCGCCCGGGCAAGGGCCGATACAGAATGGGATGGCGACTGGGATGGCAACTCCTACGGTGGTTCCGGTCCATACTACGGGCCTCCACCCTACTACTATGTCCCGCATCACCCATCTGCCCAACCAGAGGCCGGGAAATAACGCCTGGTTCCCGCGCATAACTATAAAGGCAGCGCTCGCTGCCTTTATTTTAATGCACTATTAAGTACATGGATTGCCGGAACTGCATACAACACGCCACCCAATAGAAAGAATGCCAGGAAGGCCCACGATGCCCGGTGCTTCAGCTTGAAAAACACAACCTGTTCGACAGCCCTTGCAAACCAGAATATTGCCATCAATACCAGCAGGCTATGGCCAAGCGATGTTGACAGTAATTCTCCAGCATGCACAAGTGAGATATAGCTAAAGATAACAAAGACTAGCGTCAAGCTGATATTCAACACCGGCATGATCGCCCTGTTCAGAAAGGTTAATGAACGCAGGTCTTCCTGCCAGTTAAATATGCGCCAGAACAGCAGATGAAATATCACCAGTGCAATATTGTAGATACCACCTGCCTTAATCATTAATTCCATTACAGTTTCTCTATCCCCTGAAATACCGGAACTCAATATTAACTTTACATCTCACTGATAGCTTTCCCAAAGGCATCAACCTGCTCCCAGTCAGTAAATACTTTAACGGTATCGGGCGCAGTAGGGCCTTTTGTTATCCACATAATTAACCGAATGATCAAACGATCTCTATAACTATATCTGGGATAGTCGAGCTTTCCGGCAAAAACGGCTATTTCTGCCGGCTGCCATGCTGTCTGTTTAAGAAATTTCTTTACGTAGGGGTTGGTATCCGCTCGCCGCTTGTCTGGCTTGCGAGCAACAAGATTGACGGAGAACAAGGCACTCGGCGCGCTTTCCAGCATCTGCTGGTTTCTTTTAATGTAATCGTAAACCTGGGGACTATGTTTACCATAGCGGATACTGGCCCCAATAACGATCTTGTCGAACAAGGCTGGATCGATATGCTGCGCATCGTCGATTGAACTAATTGTCACCTGATGAGACTGCTGCTCAATCACTTCCTGCAGATGATGACAGATAGTTACCGTATGCCCATCGGTGGTTGAATAGATGATAAGTATTTTAGCCATTGTTCTGATTACTGGCTTTCAGGATCGGCATGGCCAAATTCTCACCGGCATTATCTGACATAACCAATCACAGAAACAAAGTGTGAGACAGACCCAACAAGAACGAAAAAATGCCAGATGCCATGCGCGTGGTCAAGCCGATTTAGCTTATCGAGAATATAAAAGACAACGCCGACTGTGTAGGCAATGCCGCCGGCCAGAAGCCATAAATAACCTGCCTCTGGCAATGCCGCCTTGAGGCTGGCAATTTCAAATGAGCACGCCCATCCCATAGACAGATAGATGATGACCTGGCCGACCTTTATGGCCCGCCCGCTCAGGAAAATCTCGGAGAATATGCCGATAACAGCCAGCCCCCATACGATGCCCAGTATTATCCAGCCTTCGATGCCGTGCATGCTAACCAGCATAAAGGGTGTGTAGGTACCGGCAATCAGCAAATAGATTGAAATGTGATCAAATACTTTGAAAAGACGTTTCAGCTCAGGCCGCTGAAAACTATGGTAAAGCGTGGACATGCTGTAGAGCAGCACCATGCTCATACCAAAGACGGCAAACCCTGTAATCACAACCGGATCACCGATCTGAATACTAACGGTCAACAGGGAGCCCAACGCCATTAGTGCAAACACAGCGCCGACCAGGTGACTGATACTATTGAGTCTTTCGCCGTAGTACATGATTTGCGGACACCCGGATGAAAGTCACATAGTATCCTGAGCCTGTGTTGGAATATGGTATTTGTTAGTCAATACTTGCTTCAGAGGCATATAGACAGGGGGCATGGTCCACCCCGATTGGTTTCCGCAGGACTACTTGCCGGTCTGGTATCTTTTAACAATCTCCCTGACATCATTCATCTCAAACTCATATTCTCGTTTCAAGGGACCGAGACGCTCATTTTCTGAAATCCCGTCAGGCAAGCCCAATGACTTGACAATATAACTGGCTGGAACACCGGTTGTTAGCTCGATTTCCTTTAAAGTCATTGAACCCCGCACCGAGATGTCCTCATATTCATGACTGGAAACCGATAACGTTCCCTTGCTGGCGGTATATCCCTGCGCAGGGGCCAGTCTACTACTGCCATCTCTTTGTACCGGAGCCAGTAGTGGGGAAACCGACAATGCAACTACCGTTATAAACCCGATGACACCCAGCCCGGCGCGAATACCGGAGCCTTCACGTGGTCGGCCGGTAACAACGCTCGCGATCCATTTCCAGTGAAGTACCAGGTGGAGCGCGAGAATCAGAAAAAATATCAATGACACCCAGAAGTGGATGCCGCCCCATTCATGTCTATCAAGGCTCCAGATCGTTGTGTGATGACCACTACCGGGGGGCAGGATATATCGCATGAGTACGCCCGTCGTCGTTAGTACAGCGAAACCTGCGAATGCTATGGCATCAATAATAAAATTAAGGTTGGTTCGTTTCATATAAATATCCTGCAGACGAAAAGCATCTCATCGAGTGAAGGCAAACCAGGTTTTTCAAGCCTGTACCCAGCCTCTCTCCCTGTCATTGTTGCGATCTATTTTGTGCCATTTGCCGAACTATATATTTTTCTATCTCAACAAGGAACAACACAGAAGAGGAGACCAGTATTATATATATCCATTCATTGAAACCGATCCCTGCAGTTCCAAATAAAGACTGCATGGGTGACAAATAGGTAAAACCCAGCTGGAACATAATCAGTATAGCAATGGCTATCAGCACATAACGGTTACCTGTTAATCCTGCCCAATTGAATATAGGGGCTTTGATATAGCGGGAGTTAAACAGATAAAATATCTCGAACGCAACCAGTGTGTTTACAGCTACCGTACGTGCGTGCTCAATATCCATACCACGCTCCATCTCCCAGATAAAAAGTCCGAATGTCCCACCCATTAAAATAATGGAGACAAACAGGACACGCCAAAGAAGATGGGGCGTAAGTATCGGCTCAAAGGAGTTTCGGGGAGCGCGCTGCATGACATTCTGCTCGGGCGGTTCAAATGCCAGTGACAATGCAAGCGTGACAGCCGTAATCATATTCACCCAGAGAATTTGTACCGGGGTTAACGGTAGCTGGTGAAAACCAAAGAAAATGGCAGCAAGGATAACCAGCGCCTCCCCACCATTGGTCGGCAAAATAAAAAGGATCGCTTTTTTTAGATTGTCATAAACCGTGCGCCCTTCTTCCACGGCATTTTCAATTGATGCAAAGTTATCATCGGCCAGCACCATTTCTGCTGCCTCTTTGGCAGCCTCTGTACCATTTTGCCCCATGGCCACACCTACGTCGGCACGCTTTAATGCCGG
>JAPHTU010000037.1 GCA_026196145.1 Gammaproteobacteria bacterium | reverse complement strand
TATGGAGCACCTCGCGAATATAATCCACAAACAGCTGGTCCAGGCTCATATGGGCCACCTCGCGGTTACTATCCACCAACAGCTCGTCAGGGCTCATATGGCCCATCTCGCGGTTACTATCCACGAAGGAGTGGTAATAACATGCCGTGGGGCGGTAATAGCATGCCCTGGAGCGGCGGCCGCGGCGGCGCACCATGGAACAGAAGCTTTAGTAGTAGCGAAGACATGCCCTGGCCCGACAGTGGCGACAGAATGCCCTGGCAGGGATGGGCGAAAGACAGCTATCCGTGGAATAAGGACAACAACTGGGACAAAATGCCCTGGAACTGGAACAGCAATAACGCGCCATGGAATAACTGGAGTGAAAGCAGCCGTAATAAATGGAAAAGAGAAAACTATAAGAAACGCAATCGCAAATCCAGCGTAACCGTTAACGAATGATCCGTAGCCTGAACGGCATATAGCGGTAAAATAAAGCCCCCTCAATGAGGGGGCTTTTTTATGTCCAGGGATGGACAGTATGCCGCGAGAGGCAGGACGCCGAAGCGGCGATGGTCAGGATGACCAGGCCGTTCTCGGACATCCTGTCCTTCACGGCACTTGACCATCCATGGTCGGCGTATGTCGCGAGCGCATGGACGCGCAGGAGCGACGATGTCCAAGGATAGAGGAGAAATGGTCAGACTCGAATTAATTGAGCGTAAAGTTCAACACTGCCTTACTCGACCTGCTGCCCCCGCTGGTCAAAGCTGGATTGAATCGTGCTTTCTACTGCCTTTGCCTTGTCAACGGCTTCGACCTGCCCCTTAAAGATATTGTCACCGCTCATTTCGGCATAGTGTTGTTTCTCGTCCGAGCAGCCTGCAAGCAACATGCAGGTGATTAAGCCAAGGTAGAAATTGCGGTGTTTCATCAGTGATTCCCATCATTCAATACATGTTCAAGTATAGACAAAATAACCGATATCCAGGGTCATCTAGAATAGCGTATAGATAAACGGCGCCACAGCAGATC
Source organism: Gammaproteobacteria bacterium (assembly GCA_026196145.1). Taxonomy (GTDB): domain Bacteria; phylum Pseudomonadota; class Gammaproteobacteria; order JAJDYQ01; family JAJDYQ01; genus JAJDYQ01. The sequence goes on along the minus strand of JAPHTU010000037.1, from coordinate 2,458 downwards.
CCTGTGTCATGACGATCAGCGCACCTATCAGCAGGAGAACAATGATAATCGGGGCCAGCCAGTATTTTTTACGAACCTTCATAAAGGCCCAGAGATCTTTCAGTAAATCAAGCATAGTAATTCAGTCCGTCTGTTGTTCGTGACGCCACACTAAAAAGGTCTATCGAATGAATTGGATTTGTTTTCGCTAATAGGCTCGCGGTAGCTATCCACGCTGGCATCGAGTTGCCGGTTCATTGGGTCTTTGCCAGTGGCGCGCATGATGATACCAATGGGTGCGACGACCAGGAAAAAAACCAGTCCGAGGATTATGCGCGATACGACACTGCCAATTGCCAGGCCAATTCGCATCCACACACGATAGACCGGTCTGAGTTGCATGGGAGTAACAAAGGCCATGATAGACAGTATGGCAAGAATCACCCATGGCCAGATCGGCCAGGCCCATTCAAACTTCCAGGGCAGTAACAGACCAAAGATGGCAACGAACAGGGCACCTGTGATCAGGCCAAAATCGCGCAGGCCTTTTTTGTCGAGTTCGGGTATTTCGTTAAACATAGTTAATCAAGCTCAAATTCATCTTTCCAGCTATCATCACCCTGCCATTCAGGCTGGTCTGACTTTTTCATAATGTAATTTTCAATGACCAGGTAATCCATTTCAGTGCGCATAAAGCAGCGATAGGCATCCTTGGGTGTACATACGATGGGTTCGCCGCGCACATTAAAAGAGGTATTGATCAGGATCGGGCAACCGGTTTTATCTTCAAAGGCCTTGATCAGTTTGTAGTAGCGCGGATTGGTTTCTTCATGGATGGTCTGGATGCGGGCCGAGTAATCGACATGGGTAATTGCCGGAATCTCCGAGCGTGGCACATTGAGTTTGTCGATACCAAACAACTTTTGCTGTTCCTCGTTCATGGGGATGCGTTTGTCTTCATTAACCGGCGCTACGATCAGCATATAGGGGCTGGGTCGGTCCTGCTCAAACCATTCGGAGACCTTTTCGGCACGCACAGACGGTGCAAAGGGGCGAAAGGATTCGCGATATTTTATCTTCAGGTTCATGGTGGACTGCATCTGCCGGCTGCGCGGGTCCCCAATGATGGAGCGCCCACCCAGCGCACGGGGTCCAAATTCCATGCGTCCCTGAAACCAGCCGACAACCTTCTCATCGGCCAGAATATCGGCCAGTTGGGTGTAGAAGCGTCCGTCATCTACCAGCTCGTATGAAGCGCCATACTCATCCAGCTGTTTTTCAATTTCACTGCTGCCATATCGAGGTCCCAGATAGGAACCATGCATGCTGTCAGTGGCATTGACCTGGCGAGGTGCTTCGGTCTCGGCGTAATGCACGGCCAGGGCGCAACCGACCGCGCCACCAGCATCGCCGGCAGCAGGCTGGATCCAGATATCCTTAAATGGGCCTTCGCGCAGCAGGCGACCATTAGAGACACAATTCAGTGCAACACCGCCGGCCAGACACAGGTAGTCGACGTCGAGTTCCTTTTGCACGGTACGCGCCAGCCGCAGCACGACCTCCTCGGTAACGGCCTGGATCGAGCGGGCAATATCCATTTCCTTCTGCGTAATATCAGATTCTGGTTTTCGGGCAGGACCGCCAAACAGCTCGGCAAAGCGCGCATTGGTCATGGTCAGCCCGGTGGCATAATTGAAATACTGCATATCCAGGCGAAAGGTGCCGTCTTCCTTCAGGTCAATTACATTATCCAGAATCAGGTCGACATAGGTTGGTTCGCCATAGGGCGCCAGCCCCATGAGCTTGTATTCGCCCGAGAGTACCCTGAATCCGGTGTAGGTGGTAAATGCGGAGTACAGCAGACCGAGTGAATGGGGGAAATTGATTTCCCACTGTGGCGTGAGTTGTTTTCCTTCGCCCAGCCAGATGGAGGTCGTGGCCCATTCGCCAACACCGTCCATGCAAATGACTGCAGCCTTCTCGAAAGGGCTGGGATAGAAGGCAGAGGCGGCATGGGATTGATGATGCTCGGCAAACATCAATCGGGGTAATTCATCGACCTTGCAACCGGCAATGGCGGCCAGTTCCTTTTTCAGTACGGTCTTGAGATACAGTTTTTCCTTCAGCCAGACGGGCATGGCCATGACAAAGGACTTGAAACCACGCGGGGCATAGGCCAGGTAGGTTTCCAGCAGTCGCTCGAATTTAATCAGCGGCTTGTCGTAGTAGACCATGCCGTCGAGGTCGTTAATGGTCAGGCCGGCTTCCTGCAGGCAATAGCGCACGGCATTTTCCGGGAAACCGGCATCGTGCTTTTTTCGTGTGAATCGCTCTTCCTGCGCCGCGGCGATGATTTCACCATCACGAATCAGGGCGGCAGCACTGTCGTGATAATGGGCGGAAATTCCAAGAAGATTCATTAATATTAGGGATATGTAGCTCGAGGCGCGCGGCATTATATAGCAAATGAAAACCCCGT
>JAPHTU010000237.1 GCA_026196145.1 Gammaproteobacteria bacterium | reverse complement strand
TCTACTCATACTTCAATTCCTTCCAGGGAAGCCACCGTATGAATGTCCTTGTCACCCCTGCCAGACAGATTGACCAGGATAGACTGATCTTTGGTCATACTCTTTGCCAGCTGCATGGCATATGCAACAGCATGGCTGGATTCCAGCGCAGGCAGGATTCCCTCAATTCGTGTTAAATCGTGAAAAGCCTGCAGTGCCTCGTCATCGGTAACTGCATCATAAGCTACGCGTCCAATATCCTTGAGCCATGAATGTTCCGGACCGACACCCGGATAATCCAGGCCAGCAGATACCGAGTGAGTTTCAATAATCTGGCCGTCACTATCTTCGATTAAATAAGTACGGTTGCCATGCAGGATACCCGGTTGCCCGGCGCATAGCGGCGCTGCGTGTGACCCTGTTTCAATACCCTTACCAGCTGCCTCAATACCAAACATTCTGACTGATGAATCATTCAGAAATGGGTAGAACAAACCAATCGCATTTGAGCCGCCGCCAACGCAGGCGACCAGCGAGTCAGGCAACTTGCCAAATTGATCCTGGCACTGCTGGCGCGCCTCACGCCCTATAACCGCCTGAAAATCCCGTACCATGACCGGGTAAGGATGAGGACCTGCAACGGTGCCAATGATATAAAATGTATCATCGATATTCGTGACCCAGTCACGCATGGCTTCATTCAGCGCGTCTTTCAGAGTTTTTGATCCGGACTCCACCGGAACAACTTTGGCACCAAGCAGTTTCATGCGGTAGACATTCAGGGCCTGTCGTTGGACATCGACAGAACCCATATAAACCACACATTCCATGCCCAGCCTGGCGGCAACCGTCGCTGTCGCGACTCCATGCTGTCCTGCGCCTGTTTCTGCAATGATACGGGTTTTACCCATGCGCTTGGCCAATAATGCCTGGCCAATCGTATTGTTGATTTTATGAGCGCCTGTGTGATTCAGATCCTCACGTTTTAACCAGATCTGCGCGCCACCGACTTCTTCACTCAGGCGCTGTGCATGATAGACAGGCGACGGGCGGCCAACATAGTCATGCAGGTCACGATCAAACTCATCGATAAATGCTTTGTCCTGCTTGTATTCCTGATAGGCATCACGTAACTCATCAAGTGCCTGCATCAGGGTTTCAGCAACAAATACGCCTCCGTACCGGCCAAAATGTCCCTGCGCATCAGGGAACTGCGTAAAATCAACCATATCACTCGGTTGTGCTGACATTGACTACATTCTCCACAAATTGGCGTACTTTTTCAGGGTCTTTTACGCCAGGTTTTTGCTCTACACCACTACTGCAATCCACCGCATAGGGAAGTACGGTTCTAATTCCCAATTGTACATTGTCCGGCGTCAAACCGCCCGCCAGAATCAACGGCTTCGTCACATCAGCCGGTACGATGGCCCAGTCAAATACCGAACCGCTGCCACCCGACTCATCGCGCCGATGACTATCCAGTAAAAAGGCCGAGGCCTGTGCATATTCATCGGAAAGTTGGGTGAAATCCGGCTGTCCGTCACCCATCGCCAGCGCCTTAAAATATGGAAGTTCAAATTGTTGGCAATATTGTGCCGTCTCGCTGCCGTGGAACTGCAATCTATCGATCCGGCAGTTGTTGATGACATTTTCAACTTCCTGCGCCTCTGCGTTCATAAACAGACCGACCACAGTAATAAATGGCGGCAGACTACTGATGATTTCACGTGCTGCTTCCACGCTGATATACCTCGGGCTTGGCGGATAGAACACCAAGCCCAGGGCATCAATCCCATGACTGGCACACATCAGTGCATCTTCAAGGCTGGTAATACCGCAAATTTTTATCCGTGGGGTCATCATGATAATAATATAATGCCAGATCTCGTGACAGGTAACTGATATTCCTCAGGATAATTTACCTGGGTTAAATACAGGCCATCTGGCTTGGCTGTCACCCCTCCCGCACGCCTGTCCCTTGCCAACAAAACCTCTTCAGCCCAGGATACATCCTTTTCACCAGCGCCTATCGTCATCATTACCCCCATAATATTGCGGACCATATGATGTAAAAATGCATTGGCTTTGATTGCCAGGATAATGAAATCACCTCGTTGCTCAAACTCAAGCCGTTGAATGGTTTTAACGGGTGTCTTTGACTGGCATTCAGAAGCCCTGAAGGATGAAAAATCATGCTCACCTAACAGTTGCTTTCCAGCTTCCTGCATACGTTTTACATCAAATTGCCGGTAGTCCCAGGTAGTGCGAAACCGATTAACTGCCCCACAGGTCAGGGGATTACTATGCAGGATATAGTGGTACTCCCTGCTAACCGCACGAAAACGCGCATGGAAGCTTTCATCGACAGACTTGACCCATTTTACCGCGATGTCGTCGGGTAAATGAGTATTTGTTCCCTTCACCCAGGATCGCTCTGTACGCTCGGCACCGGTGTCAAAATGTGCGATTTGCATCGTTGCGTGTACACCACGGTCTGTCCGTCCCGCGCATTGCGCGACGACAGGTTCATTGGCAACGATGGACAGAGCATCCTCCAGTTTTTCCTGAATCGTATTTTTTATATGACCCTGGCGCTGCCAGCCGGAATAGGCAGTACCATCATATTCAATGCAAGCTGCGATTCTGTTTACGGCCACAATTTTAAAATAACAATGAGTATATGTATCGGGTTTAAAAAGAAAACGGGGCATTAAGCCCCGTTTATTAATCAGTATTTAGCTAATGTAGATCAGGCGTTTTGTAACAGCTCCTGTGCCTCTGCCTTTTGTGCATCATTACCTTCGGCGACCACTTCATCGAGTATGCCCTTTGCACCCTCACTGTCGCCCATATCGATGTAGGCACGGGCCAGATCCAGCTTGGT
>JAPHTU010000344.1 GCA_026196145.1 Gammaproteobacteria bacterium | reverse complement strand
GAATGAATTCGAAAAAGATCTCGATGAGCAGCTGGCGCTTAGAAGGAAGGTCAGGCGTAAACTACGGCGCGTCACATCTGTACAGAATATTGACTTTGGCGGGCTGGCACGCGTCTCCCATGCCACCGATGCCACCGACTGGCGTGTCGAGATGCCCTTTGTGGTGATTTCACCGGATTGCGAGGCAGAGGTCGCGGGCGTGGTACGGGCCTGTATCTCAGCCGGTCTGACGATCATCCCGCGCGGCGGTGGCACGGGTTATACCGGTGGTGCAATCCCGCTGCACAAGAACACGGCCGTCATTAATACCGAAAAGCTTGAAGACCTGAGTGGTATATCCATGGAGGCCCTGCCGGAAGTCGAAGGAGAACACCCCGTGGTGACCTGCGGTGCCGGTGTTGTTACCCGCCGTGTATCGGACCTGGCAGAGACAGCCGGGCTCGCCTTTGCCGTTGATCCTACCTCGCAGGACGCCTCGACCATTGGCGGCAATATTTCCATGAACGCCGGTGGCAAGAAGGCGGTGATCTGGGGTACCGCGCTGGATAACCTGGTGTCCTGGAAGATGGTGACACCCGATGGCCTGTGGATGGAGGTTGAGCGCCTGGACCATAACCTCGGCAAGATCCACGAACAGGAAACCGTCAGGTTCCAGATCACGCGTTACAACAAGAAGGCAAGCAAGCCGCTGGGCGAAGCGGAAATCCTTGAGGTCCCCGGTGCCGCCATGCGCAAGAATGCACTGGGCAAGGACGTTACCGATAAATTCCTGTCCGGTATTCCCGGTATTCAGAAGGAAGGCTGCGATGGCCTGATTACCTCGGGGCGATTCCTGCTGCATCGTATGCCGCAGCAGATTCGCACCGTTTGCCTGGAATTTTTTGGTACCGATCTGTCATTGGCCGTGCCCGCCGTGGTCGAGGTCAAGGACTATATCGATGGTATTGATGGCGTACACCTAACCGGGCTGGAACATCTCGATGAGCGTTATGTAAAAGCCGTCAACTATGCAACCAAGGCCTCGGGCCGTGGTCGGCCCAAAATGGTATTGCTGGCCGATATCGCCAGTGATGATGAAGACGCCGTGGCCGAAGCGGCCTCCGAGGTAATTCGACTGGCCAATGCCAGAGAGGCAGAGGGTTTTGTTGCCGTCAGTCCCGAAGCGCGTAAACGCTTCTGGCTGGATCGTAGCCGTACCGCAGCGATATCTGCGCACACCAATGCCTTCAAGATTAACGAAGACGTGGTCATCCCGCTGGATCGACTGTCGGATTACAGCCGTGGTATTGAACGCATCAATATCGAACAGTCAATAAAGAACAAGCTGCAGATCATCGATGCCGTAACAAATTACATTCAAACAAGGTTTGTTGATGACGCCATGCACGATATGGCGATTGAGGGCGATGAGACGCGCGAACAACTGGGCGTGAAGCGTGACGACGCCCTGCAGGTTGTGAACGCAACACAAACACGCTGGTCCCTGTTGTTGCAACACTTTGACAAGCCCGCCCGTGAATGTGAAGCACTGAATGATATGGAGGGGCTTTCCATCCAACCGGATGACAGAGTCATTGACCTGTTACTACGGCGTGAACTGGTGATCTCCTATCGAAAAGAAATCCAGTTACCACTGAAAGGCATCTTTACCGGGCAGGACATGCTGGGTATCTGGGAACGACTGGATGGCTTGCACCAGGAGATACGTGATTCACGATTGTTTGTGGCGCTGCATATGCACGCGGGTGATGGCAACGTACATACCAATATTCCGGTGCATTCTGAAAACTATGAAATGTTGCATGAGGCCGATCGCATTGTCGATCGCATAATGGAGCTGTCTTTGTCTCTGGATGGCGCGATCTCCGGCGAGCACGGTATTGGTCTGACCAAGATTCAATACCTGGAAGACGCAAAGCTCAAGGACTTTGCCGACTACAAGGCCAGGGTTGATCCGAATGACAACTTTAATAAAGGCAAGTTACGCAAGGGTACGGGGCTGGAAGTCGCCTATACGCCATCGTTACGGTTGCTGGAGCAGGAAGCCATTATCCTTGAAGCCAGTGAACTGGGTGAACTGAACGACTCCATCAAGCACTGCCTGCGTTGTGGTAAATGCAAACCGGAATGCATGACACATATTCCGCGTGCCAACCTGCTGTATTCACCGCGTAACAAGATACTGGCAACCGGCCTCATCATAGAAGCCTTTATATACGAGGAACAAACCCGGCGTGGTGTATCGTTGAATCACTTTGATGAAATGAATGACGTGGCCGATCATTGCACCACCTGCCATAAATGCCTGGCCCCATGCCCGGTGAATATCGATTTTGGCGATGTCTCTATTCATATGCGCAAGATTCTCACCGACCAGGGCCAAAAGCGCAGCGCCATTGCCGGGCAGGCGGCATTGTTCTTCCTTAACATTACCAATCCACTGGGCATCAATATTCTGCGCCTGATGATGGCCAAGCTGGGTTTTATGGCCATTAACATCGGCCATCGACTCAGCAAGACCTTTGGCCTGCTGGGAAGAAGGACGCGGATACCACCGGTGACAACCGATTTGCCAAAGACCGGTGTGCAATACGTCAACCTGGTACGCAAGCCCGTGCGGGCGCATGT
>JAPHTU010000269.1 GCA_026196145.1 Gammaproteobacteria bacterium | reverse complement strand
CGACCGGCCATATCGTTAACAAACTGGTGCGTGATATTAAAAACACTGTCCAGGTTGGTGGCAATGACCTGGGCCCATTTTTCGGCAGTCATTTTTTTAAAGGAGGCATCCCGAGTAATGCCGGCATTGTTAACAACGATGTCGACCGGGCCGACTTCACTTTCAGTGGCAGCTTTTAATGCGACACAGGCTTCATAGTCACTGACGTCGCAGGCAAAGATACTGGCATCAAATGATTGCTCCGATTGCCAGGCCTTTGCCTTTTCTTCATTCATGTAGGTGGTAACGATTCGTGCGCCTTCCGATGCAAGACGTTGACAGATGGCGGTACCGATACCACCGGTACCACCGGTTACCAGTGCAACTTTCCCTTCTAATGTGCCCATACTTCCTCCTTGGTTGATTTTCCTAGTCTGTTTTTTCTACGGCCATGGCAACACCCATGCCACCACCAATACACAGTGTCGCCAGCCCCTTTTTGGCGTTATCACGTTCCATACCATGTAGCAGAGTTACCAGTACGCGTGCGCCGGATGCCCCGATCGGGTGTCCCAGCGCGATAGCACCACCGCTTACGTTAACTTTAGCTTCATCCCAGCCAATTGACTTGTTTACGGACATGGCCTGTGCAGCAAAGGCTTCATTGGCCTCAACGCGATCCAGTTCGTGGACATCCCAACCGACCTTTTTCAGGCAATCCGTGGTAGCAGGTATCGGACCGGTACCCATAACCGCCGGATCCACGCCGGCACTGGAAAAACCGGCAATCCTGGCCATTGGCTTCAGGCCCAGTTCCTTTGCCTTGTCTGCGCTCATTACCATGACAACGGCCGCACCATCATTGATACCGGAGGCATTGCCCGCAGTGACGGTACCATCCCTGGCGAAGGCCGGGCGTAGCTTGGCCAGGGATTCTGCTGTAGTTCCATGGCGTGGAAACTCGTCAGTATCAAACACGATGTCGTCACCGCGTCGTTGCGGAATCGTGACTGGCGTAATCTCATTGTCGAAATGGCCGGACTTTTGAGCATGTTCGGCTTTCTGCTGGGAGAGTGCGGCAAATTCATCCTGAAGTTCACGGGTAAACTCGTATTCATTGGCGATGTTCTCTGCCGTATTGCCCATGTGATAGTCGTTAAAGGCACACCACAGGCCATCGTGAACCATGGTATCGATCATCTGCCACGGGCCCATCTTCTTGCCATCCCGGGAACCGGGCACAAGATGTCCTGAAGCACTCATGTTTTCCTGGCCACCGGCAATAACAATTTCCGCATCACCACAGGCGACTGCCTGGAAGGCGAGGTGAACGGCCTTCAGGCCACTGCCACATACCATGTTGATGGTCTGGGCTGGCGTGGTATGGGGGAGGCCGGCATTGACGGCAGCCTGTCGTGCCGGGTTCTGCCCGCAACCGGCGGTAAGTACCTGACCCATGATGACTTCATCGACCTGGTCGGCCTGGACCCCGGTGCGCTCGAGTATTGATTTGATCACGATGGTGCCCAGATCGCTGGCTGAAACTTTTGCAAGTGAGCCACTGAAAGTGCCCAGTGCGGTGCGAGTGGCGTCTACGATAACGATGTCCTGGTTCATTGTATTTGATCCCCGGTGGTAGTGAATATTAGTAATTTTAAAAATTGTTGCAGTGCACAAATCTACATGCTACCTTATGCCAAGTCAACAAATTAATTGGGGTTTAAGGCATGGCATCAATGGACGGCGAGTCAGAACAGTGGTTCGGTGACTGGACGAAAGTCCAGAAGGATTACTGGCAGTGGTGGGCTGATATGGCGGGCAAAAGCCAGGTATCACCACCCGGTATCGAAGGACTGGCGAATTTTGGTGCCTGGTCCGATGCGCTGCAACAGTGGCAGAGCATGTTTCTCGGTAAACCCCAGGATCCCGTCAAGGACATGTTTGACAGGACCAACGACATGGCCAAGCAGTACATGGACATGGCGGAGCGCTTTTACCAGTCTTCTACGGACAGCACTGGCGGTCAGGACATGGTTGATAACTGGCTAGGCTCGCTGGAAGACGGCTTTAAACACTGGCAGAAACAGCTGGAGAGCGGTCTGGATGTCGATATGCCTGACATCTTTGGTCTCGGTAAGAATACCGTCAAGGAATGGCAACACATGGCGGAAAAGATGTTGTCGTCGGCGCAGGTCCCGGAGATTTCGCTGGATCAGATTCCGGGTTATACCTTGGGACGTGACCAGTTCATGCGTGCACTGGCTGCACCGGCCATGGGTTTATCGCGGGAAAGACAGGAGCAAATTCAGCTGTTGTCAGAACGCATGCTGGAATATTTTGAAGCCCTGCGTGCGTACAAGCTGGCTTTTGCCAAGAACGGACTACGTTCTG
>JAPHTU010000058.1 GCA_026196145.1 Gammaproteobacteria bacterium | reverse complement strand
TTATTGAACTCAGCCCCTCGGATGAACGGGATATTCGTAACCCGGATTTTATTCGACAATTACGCTCGCGGGTTTCCCAACCCGCCGCACTGGAGAATCTGCTGATTACCAGCCGCCAGGCCGGGCCGGGGGGGCGGGATTTAACGTTCCAGTTAACAGGGCAGTCGCCAGCGCAACTCAAACTGGCAGCAGAGGCCCTTACCGAGACATTACGAAATACCCATTCGGTATTCAGCGTCGAGGATGATATGCCTTACGGCCAAACCCAGCTTGTGTATGAGCTTAGTCCCCAGGGAAAAGCCCTGGGCATCACAACACAGGATATCGGCCAACAGCTACGTGCAGCTTACGATGGTTTTATCGTACAGATCTTTCAGGATGGCTATGATGAAGTCGAGGTACGCACCATCCTGACCGATGAACAGCGTAACGGTTTTACCACGCTTGAATCCATGCCTATTATTCTGCCAGAAGGGTCGCAAGCTGCGCTTGGTTCGCTGGTTAATTTCAGACATCAACGTGGTTTTGAAATTCTACGACATGAAAAAGGTCGCCTTGCTGTTGAAGTTTTTGCAGATATTGATGAATCACTGGGCAACGCCAATGAAATAACCGAGGAGATTTTGCAAAACGTACTACCCGATATAGCCGCGCGTTATAACATTCAGTATGAAGCTACCGGCAATGCAGCTGACCAGCAAGAGACCTTTAGCGAAATGAAGATCGGGTCATTATATGCACTGGCATTGATCTACCTAATTCTCGCCTGGGTATTTTCATCATACGGCTGGCCACTGATTGTTATGGCCATTATCCCCTTCGCGATTATCGGCGCGATCCTGGGCCACTGGATTACCGGCATTAATCTCACCATTCTGTCTTTATTTGGACTGTTTGGCCTTGCGGGCATTGTTGTTAACGACTCAATTATCCTGGTTACTTTTTACCGCCATCTGCGCAAGGAGGGCATGCCAAGGCAGGAGGCCATTGTCGAGGCCTCGGTTCGCCGGCTACGCGCGGTACTACTGACCTCTCTTACAACGATTGCAGGCCTGATACCGCTGTTATTTGAAACTTCCCTGCAGGCGCAATTCCTTATCCCAATGGCAACCTCCATTGCCTTTGGACTGGCTATGTCGACCCTGCTCGTTCTAATCCTTGTACCGCTGCTACTAAATGCCTATGAGTCACTCGCAGAGAAAATTACCCAGCGGCGCATATTGGCTCAGGCTGAATCACATTCATAGCGATCAATTAGCTGGCGCACCATGCCGCTACGCACAATATCATTATGTTCAAACTCATGAATGTAGATATTGGGTAAACCCGCCACACGCTCAACCGCATCCGCAAGTCCATTGCGTGAACGAATATCACTTTGCCGAATGTCACCATTGATGACGACCTTGCAGCCTTCACCAATGCGTGTCAGAAACATTTTCATCTGTGTCGTACTGCTGTTCTGTGACTCTTCCATAATGACAAAGGTTTTCTCATTAAATGTCTTGCCCCGCATATAGGCCAGTGGTGCAGCCACAATACGATCATGACGGATGCAATAGTCAACAGCACCGCGACCCAGGCGCTCATTCAGTATGTCCCTGAATGCATCTATATAAACCGAAAACTTGTCATCAAGTGCGCCTGGCAGATATCCCAGCTGTTCTCCAGCTTCTACCGCCGGGCGCGTAAGGATTATTTTCTCAATCTTGCCGGATTCCAGGTATTCTGCTGCCAGCGCTACTGCACAATAGCTCTTGCCGGTACCTGCGGGGCCAGTGCCAAAAGTCAGGCAATGGTTTCTGATAGCAGTAATAAAGCGTTTCTGGGAGGGGTTTCTGGGTTGTAGCGGTTTGATGGGGGGACGGTAACTTCGCGAGCCTTCGGAGGGGCTCGAATGCGCATTTAATTCAACGATTTCTGCGCCGGGTTGGTCGTATCTTTGTGATCCTCTATGTCTTTTCGTTTTCCTGTTTCTGGTCTCTGGTTGCTTTAAATGGTTCGGGTTTCGTCTTGAGTGAGACTTTTTCGCCATACAAAGTATCCCCTTCAGGTTATGAGTGAATATGGAAAAACTTTACTTTCTGTCCTCTTATGAATGGTTGTTAAGGTTCCGGTTTAACTAAACATAGCATATTTTTTTAGAATAACGACTTTTTATTAAACATTTGTTAAATCATATTTCATTAAATAAACATCAATTTCCTGCACCAGCCACCTGCATGAAACGCGACTCCTGCTGTCGTTGTTCCTCGCTCAGATCGCGGCTGGCAAACATGGGATCCATACGCATACAGCGTCGATACAACTCCCACTTGATCTCATTGACGCTCTTACCGCAGGGCCCCGAAGGCAGATCATCACTGATTATCGACTCAATGGGTTTTCCATCATAGGTACCATAAATAATGATTGTCGGGCCGATCTCTTCATCCAACCCCCGTCTGGCCATATCAAATGCCACACAAGTCTGTAAAAAATTCGAGCGATTACTCAGCAGCGTACTCAGGCGAAATGGCATCTTTTTAGTCTGGCGCAGGTATTCATATACCACGGCAATCGCACCATGCTCATTACGCGCCATGTCATCCGCAGGACCGATATGTAAACGGGCCTCGGAGTCGAGGATGTAGGGTGTATTCTTGAACTCACGCTCATCAACTGAACCCGTGGTACGGGTAACAAAATTCAGGTTGCCCAATAAAACTTCTTCAGTCATTTGTTATTCTCCTGAGGCTTACTGTGTTGATTTTAGCACTTTTACCCGGTGGATAACGATATACACATGTCAATTTCCGCTAAATTACGGCACAACTGGCTAATCGTGAACCAAACCAGAATGAAATGTCCTTGCCGAGAAATTCGTCTGCCGGCATATAATGGGAGCCATCACAGGAGAAGTTCAGGCCTACCAGTCCGTTCATAATGTTCAACGATGCCGCGCGTAAATAGATGGTCTCATCGGCTTCTCGCAAGGCCTTGAATACCGCCAGTATTGGTTGAACCTGCTCTACCGGAATAATGGCATCTTCAGGATACGGCGTCTTTGCGTATACCAGGCACACCCTGGGATCGAGGATTTCATCCAGCACATGAAGGCGATATCGATAAGGGTCTAAATACGGCCATAATGTCGCCCTGGAACTGGAGAAATGCAGCTTTGCATGAAAAATGCCCTGCTCGCATACCAGCGACTCGATGACCGATAATACGGTATCCAGTTTCTCGTCCATCGCGCTTTCTGTTCTGGTCTGCTGAAACAGCGTGCCGCGGATAGAGGGATCACCCTTGATTTGACGCCAGTGATCCAGCTCTGTTTTTTCAACATCTCGCAAAGGCAAGTCTTTCAGACCGAAGTCTGCCGCAATATAACCCAGTGTGCGGCCCTCCAGAGTTACACGGTGCAATGCAGTAATGCAGGGCTTACGTGTCCTCTTATCCATGTAAACCTTTGTTAGGCCAAAATTCTCCGAGCCGCTGGCAAGATCAAGATAGGGACGATTAGATAAATCCTGACCAATACGGGTATCGTCAGTTTGGTTGGCAGAAATATTACTACTGGTCTGCCGTCCATCCGGGTCGATGGTGTATAGCGTACGGCAGCGATGGTTAGATTTATTGTCGAGATAAGAAGACAGCGCATGATCAAGGTGCACCTGGTTGTTCCATACTGGTGCACATATTGTTGCCAGCTCCTGCAAGGGGCGGCTTAGAGTCGCAGCAATACTGTCAAGCTGCCTTGATACCGCGTTCTCCAACCAATCCATTAATATCCAGACCCACTCATTATTTTGGTTATAGTATTTAAAGGCAAAATTTATGCCTTAAGGCCTGGTATGCCCAGCATCATGTCAAGCTGCTCCGCCAACTGCCGGAAGGGCCCTCCGCCCATCTCAGCGACATGGATCATGCCACTGCCAGATTCATTGCTAAACCTGAAGCGGGCATAATCGGATTGCGCAGATGGCACCAGACCAATATAGGGATGAATTGTTTCAATTATGCGATTAATGCCCGATAACTGGTGTTCGTTAATTTGTATCTCGGCGAGCGTCTCCTCTGGCTCATCGGCAACGGGGCCAATGGCAATCAGCATAAGTTCTGTCTCCCTGGGTCGGATGACATAACGCCTTAATTGATCATTCTCCCTGATCGTCAGGTCCATTAATAACCACGGATCCCCATGTGCTACCGGCTGACCAACCGGGACCTCGGCAGAAATTACATCCGCTTGTGCCGTTTCCCGCGGTTCCAGTCCACGGTCCCTTAACCACTGACGGGCCTGCATGGCGTAGAACTGTTCCTTGAACTCATACCAGTTATCTTCATGCTCCGGTGCGCTGGCTAGTGTATTCTTGAAGTGCCATACCGGGCGCTTGCGTTGCAGCGCCTCGTTAAGAGATTCGCACAGCTCATCCTGATCCAGTGTGGCAACATAGCTGACCATCAACTCAATATGCACGACCTCCTCGATCGGCTCGATCTCTATAAAGCGTTCAGGCGCGCGCCTTTTTTTCGCGATTAGTTCCTGTTCGATGTGATCGCCATCGGCCTCGGGTGCCGGGATAACGTGACCACTGACGGTATCCAGCCACCAGGCTGTATCCAGATCACCGGCCTGCAAGGCCATGGTCAGCATATCGATATCAATAGCCGGTACCTTGCTCGATACGTCGTTCATGAAAATTCAGCAACCGCTGGTGCGTGATCTGAAGGGCGCTCCAGTTGCCTGGGAGCTTTATCAATATATCCCGCCGTGCACACTTCCCGCATCCTGGGACTCGCCAGAACCAGGTCGATTCGCAATCCCCGGTTACGGCGAAAACCTGCTGCCCGATAGTCCCACCAACTAAAGGTATCCGGCTCTTGTTCAAACAGGCGAAATGTATCTATCAATCCCATATCCAACAGGCGCCGCAAGGCCGCGCGCTCCGGCTTGCTGCACAATATACGATCTTTCCACTCCTCGGGGTCCCAGGTATCTTCATCAGCCGGTGCGATATTGAAATCCCCGACTACGACCAGCTTTTCATATTCCTCGAACTGTTTCTCGATATAGTCTGAAACCTTATCCAGCCAGTGCAGCTTCCAGTCATATTTTTCAGAGCCCACCTCCTGACCATTGACCACATATAGATTGATCAAGCGCACACCATCGATCGTTGCCGCCAGGATACGACGTTGGGGATCGTCCAGACCTGGCACATCGGTTACCAGATCCAGCTGTTGCTGCCGGCTCAATATGGCAACACCGTTATAGGTCTTTTGCCCCGAATAACTGACTTCATATCCGGCTTCGCAAATCTCATCAGCCGGAAACTGGTCATCAGTCATTTTGGTTTCCTGCAGGGCAAGTATGTCAGGCTGGTTCTCCTTCAGCCAGTCCAGCACATGCGGCAGACGAACCCGTAGTGAGTTGACATTCCAGCTGGCTATTTTCATGGGGCAGGGTAGCTAAAAGAAGATGAACAACAGATATTACAATGGATTGTAGCCACCAAAACGCGATCTGACCTTTGCTTCAAGATATTTGAATCCTACAAAAAATCCGGCGATCAGGGTAAGAACCGGCAAGATAACCCACTGCAGTAATTTTTTTGAATCGCCCTTGGTATCAGACGGTTGACTTATTTGTCGTAATTGACGCAACTCTTCGATATGCGCCATGCGTTCTGATTCCAGCTCTTTCATGCGCAGTTTCATGTTTTCTTGTGCCGATTCAGCCGCCTCAACCCGTGCCTGTAACTCTTTATCCTGCTCCGGTATCTCCGCTGGTTGTTCTATCAGAAGATCGGTGTGCTTGGAGCGTAACTCATCCAGCTCTTTTTGTACCTCGGCCAGACGAGTCGCTGCAGGTCTTTCCTCTTCAAGATAATTTCCCTTTACCCAACCTACGGTGCCATCTTCTTTCTTTACCTGCATATAGCTATCGTCACGCTTCAGGATAACCACTCGATCCCCTGTCTTCAGCGATGGCAATAACTGACTCAATGCCGAGTCCTTGTACATCTTTAAGGTCAGATTGCCTGAAACATAGCGGACTTCTTCCGCATACAATGAACTAGTATGCGGGGCGGCAATCAATAATATGAGCAGGGCGACCGCACACTTTACCATTATATTATTATGGATATTTAACATACAAAACAGCGGTGTTCAAGAAACATGAGAAGTAGTTTAGTACATTCTAGCTATAACCGCATGTATTATAAGAAAATATCCCCTCATATTATTAATGAATCACTGTAATGACTTTTTCGTATTGATTCCTGCCCTCGGTTTCTATGCAATACACCCATTGATGTTAACTGGATCCCTATTATGAGCAATCACTTTGACCTTATCGCCATTGGCGGCGGCAGCGGCGGCCTCTCCACCCCTGAATGGGCGGCGCACTATTATGGAAAAAAATGTGCCGTCATCGAGAGCAAGGCGCTGGGCGGCACCTGCGTCAATGTCGGCTGTGTGCCGAAAAAGGTCATGTGGTTTGCCGCCAATCATGCCCATAACCTGCATACCGCCAGGGACTTTGGCTTTGATGTCACCAATAATGGCCACGACTGGCAAAAGCTCGTGAAGGGCCGACAACGATATATCGACGGTATCCTGAACTGGTATGACAGCTTTATGGATGACCTCAACATCACGCATATCCAGGGACATGCCAAATTTATCGACGCCCACACGGTTGAAGTCAATGGTAAACGCTACACCGCCGATCACATTCTGATATCCACAGGTGGCAAACCCTTTGTGCTACCGGTACCCGGTGCCGATCTCGGCATTACATCGGATGGTTTCTTTGAGTTGCAGGAACGTCCGCAACATGTCTGCATTATCGGTGGCGGTTATATTGGTGTGGAACTAGCGGGTGTCCTGAACGCCCTTGGGTCCAATGTCTGCCTGACCATGCGAACCTATGATGAAGATTTTATCCCTCACTTTGACTGCACCCTGCGCGAAGTATTGATGGAAGAAATGGTCAAGGCCGGTATTCGCATCGAGCCGGGTAACAGCACCATCGATAGTCTCACCAAGGAAGAAGATGGCTCTCTCACCCTGCACTGGGGTAATGGCGAAAAACTCGACGGCTTTGATGCCATCATCTGGGCCGTAGGACGCAGTCCGAACATCGACGGGCTGGACCTCGATGCCGCCGGTGTTGAATATGATGAACGCGGCTTTATCCAGACGGATGAATACCAGAATACCAATGTCGATGGCATCTATGCCGTCGGTGATGTTACCGGCCGCATGGCACTGACGCCTGTTGCCATTGCCGCCGCACGCAGACTCGCTGACAGACTCTTTGGTAATCAGCCCGAACGCAAGCTCGACTATAACCAGATACCTTCGGTCGTATTTTCTCATCCACCCATGGGCACGGTCGGTATGACAGAGCAACAGGCAAGGGAAGAGCATGGCGCAACGGTAAAGATATACCAGTCACGTTTTTCTCCCATGGCCTACAGCCTGTCTGAACACAAGGTCGATACCGCGTTAAAGCTGGTATGTATTGGTGTAGATGAAAGAGTTGTTGGCTGTCACATCATCGGTGACGGTGCCGATGAAATGCTGCAGGGTTTTGCGGTGGCCATCAAGATGGGGGCCACCAAGAAAGACTTTGATAATACGGTGGCGATACATCCGACAAGTTCTGAGGAGTTGGTGACGATGCGTTAATGGGGTGTGGTTTCGCACTTACGCGTTTGGTGATGTTACTCGCGCAGAACCTGCTCTATTCTTTCTCTTTGGTTACTTTCTCTTGGCCGCGCAAGAGAAAGTAACTTGCGCTTCAGGATGAAGTTAACAAAGATACGAAACTTAACAGCGCGAAACGGTAAAACAATACCTAGCCATAAGTTAGCAAACACAGGCTTAGAGAGCTTCTCTAAAACTTGCTTCTATAATAACGAGTAAACCCTAGCCCAACTCCCGCTGAACCTTACCCACCAATTCACCCAAAGCCATATCACTTTCTGCCGTCAAAGTAATATGCCCCACCTTACGACCTTCGCGTGCTGCCTTGCCATAATCATGTATAGCGACACCCGGCAAGTCTTTGATATTACGGACGTCTGGCATTTCACCAATACAGTTCAACATTAACGAACTACCAGTGAGCTTAACTTCACCTAGCAATAAACCCGCTACTGCACGCATATGGTTTTCAAACTGACTGCATATGGTTCCTTCAATGGTCCAGTGACCTGAGTTATGTACACGAGGTGCAAACTCGTTGGCATAAAGCTTGTCGCCAACCTGGAACAGTTCAAGCGCCAGCACACCAACGTACTCCAGTTCATCCATTAACTTGCTGATGTATTTCTCTGCCTGTTCGAACGCTGGGTCTTCAGCGCGACTATAGGATTGATCGAGGATGCCGTTCTTGTGGATGTTTTCAGACAAGGGGTAAGTTTGATGGTTACCTTGCCGGTCACGCACGGCGATGATGGAAACCTCCCGATCAAACGGCATAAACGCTTCGAGTATGGCAGGCGCTTCAACAATCGATTGCCATGCCGATTCGATATCCTGCTCAGAGCGAATAACCGCCTGGCCTTTACCGTCATAACCAAAACGCCGGGTTTTTAATACCGTTGGCATACCCAGTTGCATGACCGCTTGCCGCAAATCATGCAGGCTATCGATGGATCTGAATTCAGGCACGGGTATATCGAGTGCGACTAACTGGTTTTTTTCAAACAGGCGATCCTGCGCAGTCGCCAGGGCATTGGCTGCGGGAAACACATCCAGATCTTCAGACAGGATACGTACCGCCTCGCTGGGCACGTTCTCAAACTCATAGGTGACGACATCAACCTGCCTGGCCAGTTGATCCAGTGCGGCAGGATCATCGTAATCAGCCTGGATTTGTGTTGCCGCTGTGGCTGCGCAGGCATCGGCTGCAGGATCTATAAAGACAACTTCAATATCCAGCGGTCGTGCCGCTTCGGCCAGCATTAATGATAGCTGGCCGCCACCGAGCATACCGACCTTCATTAGCCTTCCCGGGGATCTGGTACTGCCAGTACTTTTTCAGTCTGCTGTAAACG
>JAPHTU010000316.1 GCA_026196145.1 Gammaproteobacteria bacterium | reverse complement strand
GAGACACCGACCACATGTAGCTGCTTGTCCGGGTAGCGTTGCCTGATGGTTTCCAGCATAAACCTCAGGTCAGCTGTATCACCTGAATGATATCGTCTGGCAAGCCGATTGGGCGCACCAGAGCAGCCACGGAAATGCATGAACACGACACGTTTGTTACTGCGAGTTGCTGCCTGTATTAATGTCCTGGCGTAATGCGATTCCAGTGAACCTTCCAGGCCATGCAGTATCAGGCAGATGTCTGCATCGATCTCCGGCATCCATGCGACATCCAGAAAGTCGCCGTCCGGCAGTTCAAGTCTCTCGATGTCTAGTGGCAGGTCCGGGCGCCGACGAAAGCGACTGGGCCACATGGTTTGCATGTGTGGATTGCGCAGCCACCATGCCGGTGTGAAGCTGGCCCGTTGCTCAGGCACTGTCCTGGGATTGTTCAGGCTCTGCACCGACAATAAAGTTTTCTATGCTTTCGCCGGTGAGTTTGCCGATCTGGCTGAACAGATACCAGATGGCGATCATCATGACGGTCATGCTGGGTAGGGCAATGACGGGATAACTCAGGGCAGTCATCTTGCCCAGCTCCTCGCTGAATGCGGTAGTGCCGGGCGGGCTGACGAGTATGACTTTCGCCAGCACGTAATTTAATACCGATGACAGAGCAAAAGAGCCGGCTACGATGTAGGAAGAGCGGGCAAGAATCTTTTCAAATCTTTCTGTGGCCTTTTTCTCGGACAGGATTGCATAAAGCTTTTCTATCTTGATGATCTGCTCATTCAGAATGAAGACCTTGATAATCGGGTACTTGGTTTTTTGGGTAATGAGCACGGCAATGCCTATGATTGCGGGTACCGCGGCTTCCTTGATAGCGATGTACTTGGGGTCAAGTTCCAGCAGGCTCATACCACCGGTCAGGAATACACTGACAATACCGAGTATGGAAAAGGCATTCACCTTGCCGGATTGTTTCAGGTCCCACAGGCCATAGCAGATGGGGAATGACAATGCGACCACAATGCTCCAGGCAGGTCCGAGGTCTTCTGCGCCACTGAACTTGCTCAGGATGACGACCGGGATGATGATATTAAACGCCAGGTTGCTGAGAAAGCCGCCACGTTTGGGTGTTTCGGATGGTTTTTGATTCATGGTGTAAAACTGAACAGCATTGGGGAAGGTGAAGCCAGAAGTTAATTCTACCCCAAGTTGGGGCATAAAAAAGCCCGGTTTAAACCGGGCTTTTTGTGTGCTCCCAGTGGCTAGCGGTTTTCCCGGTTTTCGATCAGATGCTCGACTACGCTGGGGTCGGCCAGCGTGGAGGTATCGCCGAGGCTGTCAATCTCATTGGCCGCAATCTTGCGCAGGATGCGCCGCATGATCTTGCCGGAGCGGGTTTTAGGCAGGCCCGGAGCCCACTGAATGATATTTATCTTGGCGATCGGACCGATTTCCTTGCGGACCAGTGCGACCAGTTCTGCCTTCAGGTCATCGTCTCCCTGAAGGCCATGCATCAAGGTGACATAGGCATAAATACCCTGACCGGTAATATCGTGTGGATAACCGACTACCGCGGCCTCGGCCACCTTGTCGTGCAGTACCAGACCCGATTCAATTTCAGCTGTACCCAGGCGGTGACCGGAGACATTCAGCACGTCATCAACACGACCGGTAATCCAGTAATAACCGTCTTCATCGCGCTTGGCGCCGTCACCGGTAAAGTAGTAACCCTTGAACATGGAAAAGTAGGTATCGTAAAAACGATCATGGTCGCCATACAGCGTCCGTGCCTGAGATGGCCACGGGTGTTTAATGGCGAGATTACCGGCGGCCGGGTTGCCTTCGATTTCCTTGCCTTCCTCATCCAGCAAGACAGGTTGTACGCCAAAAAACGGTATACAGGCCGAACCCGGTTTCAATGGGGTGGCGCCAGGCAGGGGAGTGAGCATATGGGCGCCGGTCTCTGTCTGCCACCAGGTATCGACGATCGGGCAACGTTCATCCCCGACCACCTTGTTATACCATTGCCAGGCCTCCGGGTTGATGGGTTCGCCAACCGTTCCCAGTAATCTCAGGCTGCTGCGTGAGGTCTTCTTTACCGGGTCATCACCCGCTGCCATGAGCGCGCGTATGGCTGTAGGCGCAGTATAGAAGGTCGCAACGTTGTGCTTGTCAACGACCTGCCAGAATCTGCCGGCATCGGGGTAGGTCGGTACACCTTCAAACATCAGGCTGATGGCACCATTACATAGCGGGCCGTAAACGATATAACTGTGGCCGGTAATCCAGCCGATGTCGGCCGTGCACCAGTAAACCTCGCCATCCTTGTAATCGAATACATATTTATGTGTCATGGCAGACTGCAACAGGTAACCGCCAGTGGTGTGCAGGACACCTTTAGGCTTTCCGGTCGAGCCTGAGGTATACAGGATAAACATGGGATCTTCTGCATCAACATCTTCACAAGGGCAATCATCGGATGCATCCGCCATCGCCTCGTGATACCAGACATCTTTACCTTCATGCCAGTCAACATCTTCGCCGCCATGTTTGACGACGATATTGGTATGTACATTCGG
>JAPHTU010000176.1 GCA_026196145.1 Gammaproteobacteria bacterium | reverse complement strand
GTAGAATTCGAGGTCTTCATATAGTTCCAGGTCTTCCGGTTGTGTCAGGATATCCAGGTCCTCTGCTGCAATAGTGGCAGGCAGTGTACCCTGTTCTTTCTGCGATGTGCCAGGTTGTAATGGCATCAGTAAAACTGTCAGCATGACCAGTGAGGCCATGACCAGTCCAACAGATAACCACTGTCGTGTAGGGAAAGTGGTTTTGTTTTTTAGACCGTTATCGATAGCATGTGCACGGGCCTGACGCAGTCTGGATAGCGTATGACCGTCCATTTTGGCCACGGTATCATCCAGATGGTCACGAATTTTATCGGTCAGTACGTCCTGCTTATCATTCTGCATGGTAGTGTTCTCCCAACTCATCGCGCAAGGCAGACATCGCTCTGGATAAATGTGTTTTTACGGTACCTTCCGAACAACCCAGCGCCTGTGCCGTCTGTTTCACACTGTAGCCTTCCCATGTGCGTAACAGGAAGGCCTGTTGTTGACGATAGGGTAGTTTTTTCAGTGCCTGCTCAATTGCGGCTCCAGTATCCTCGTTCGCCATTGACTGCTCGGGGTCATGATTTTGCCGATCTGGGGTCTCCTGAAAGGGGTCAGCTTCATTGTCTATATCGTGCTGGAATAACGATAGCAGGCCGTTAAATCGCTGTCGGACGTTGTTGTGTCGCTGTCGGTCCCTGATACGGCTCTGCAATATGGTATAGAACAGTGGACGCCATTCATCTTGCGGTCGATGGCTGTATCGTTCTGTCAGGCCAATCATGGCCTCCTGCACGGTGTCCAGGGCATCTTCCGGGTTAGTAAGTGCATATCTGGCCATCTGGTAAGCCCGTTTTTCAATATCAGCAAAAAACCGATTGAGCTGATCCAGTACCTGTGTGTCCTGATCCGTCACCTGCTCCCTGGATCCGAGCGGATCATGTGGTACGCATAAAGTATCCAGCATGTTAATCCTTGCCTGCTTGCAGTCAATATATATGTATGAACGACTGAAGACGAGATTGGTTGACATCAACATGGCTATATTTAATACCGGCCCATGTTTTATGCCTGCCGGGCTAAAAACATGTGATGACCTTCACATTTTCAGGATCGACTGAGTATTTATGTCAACCATTGCCGGAAACAAACGTTGATACAGGTGAGTAATGAATATTTATCCAATCAACGAATGGAGATCGACATGAACACACAGATAAAAGTAGCCTCTGCCTTATTGACTGCAGTATTACTGACACCGCTGTCATCCGGTATTGCCCTGGCAGAAGACGGTAATACCTATCGCGAGCGATTTGATAGGCTGGACAGGAATGACAATGGCCGTATCGGTTGGCGTGAAAGGCATTATAGCCGCGTAGACCAGGATAATGACGGTACCATCAGTGATGCGGAGCGACAGGCAGCACACGAACGCCGTGATCGACTGGATCGAAATGGTGATGGCAGCCTGAATAAACGGGAGCGCCGCTTCGGGCGTGCCGACACGGACAACAATGGCGTGCTAAGCGATGAAGAGCGTACTGCAGCGCGTGCCAACCGTGATCGAATCGATCGTAATGACGATGGCCGTATAGATCGACGTGAGCGTGGTTTTAATCGCGCAGATAGAAATGATGATGGCAGGCTTGGTCGAAAGGAAAGGGCTTTTAATCGTTCGGACAGGAATCACGACGGCTATATCAACAAGCGTGAGGGCAAGCATGCCAAACACCGTTATGGATGGATGGACCGTAATGATGACGGACGTATTGGACGGCATGAAGCCCGCTACGGAAAGCGCCATTTTGATCGCGTTGATCGTAACGATAATGGTCGCATTAGCCGCAATGAGCGCCGTTTTAATCGGGCAGACCGGAATAATAACGGCCGTATTGGCAAACATGAGGCACGCCGTGTAGCTAAAAGGCATCATCCTTAACAGATCCTGACTTAAACAGATTCTCACTCCCCCCTGGGGTCTGTTATGGGCCCCTTTTTTATGTCCAGGGACGGACAGGTCGTTCCCGAACATCCTGTTCTTCACGACACTCGTGCGTCCATGCACTTCGTATGCCGCGAGAGGCACGACTACATGGATGTAGGAGGTAGGGCGATGCAGGATGCAAAAGCCGAGGACGCCTAAGCGGCTATGGCCATGGATAGCCTGGCCGTTCCCGAACATCTGATGTACATGGAAGTACGAATGCCGCGATTACATGGATGTAAATGAGTGGCCTGTCATTCACGACACTCGTGCGTCCATGCACTTCGTATGCCGTGAGAGGCAGGACTACAAGGAAGGAGGAGGTGGGGTGAAGCAGGAAGCCAGAACCGAGAATGCCAAGGTCTAAGAGTGATGCCCGGATCTAGAAGCCGACGGCTGAATGCCTGGGTGTAAGGTCAATTGTCAGTGGTGATGGATCATTGTCACGATGGGGCTGATCAATATACAGGTGTGGTTTCCCTTCGCTGATTTTATAAACAATACCCATGTCGTTGCAGGAGGCCTTCTGGCGAAGCTGGATGGTATCCATGAAATGTTGGCCAGTCTGCATATTGTTGCTGATAACAAACAGGTAAGGTTCATGTTTGCCGTCTTCATTGTTGTCTGAAACCAGGGAAGCCATGCTGACATTGACCTTTGTATTCAGTATTTTTGCGGCGGTATCCATATAGTCTTGCCATTTAGCCTGAAAATCATGCAGACCACTCAACATTTCATGGTACAGGTGGCTGGCTATACTGATTTCATAGATTCGTACAGGATTTTTCTTGCATGCTGGCTGCAGATAAAGCGCCTTCATGCATTTTTCTGCCCTGTTTCTTGCAGCGAAGATGGAGCTTTCAGGAGCGTCGATAAGCCACTCCTTGTTGGATTTGTATATCACCCGGTATTCATCCAGATGCTGGGCAATAAATATAACGCAAATTTTGTTACGGTCGGGCATACCTTAAACTGTTAAAGCGTTTTCTCCAGTATAGGTATAAATTCATAATTTACAAAGTTTTTTAATGATTATTTTAGCGTCAGAGTGTCTTAATACAGTGATGAAGCCCATGTGAATATCGCTATTTGGGATACAGTTCCGGTAAGACATCTGGTATACAATGCCAGTTCATGTGGATATTCCTGGTGCAGGTAATATGCGGCATGGAAATGATGGGGTCATTTTCCGGAAAGACGATTGAATACGACAACAAAGCCTGAATTACATCAACCGCTGTCAAATAGCACAAGTGATACCTGCGAGAATTACCACGGCAAGGAAATCTATCAGGATGATATTTTTGTCGAGCAGGTGAAGTTGCTTTACACGGGTTCTGTCTATCGGCCGTTACTGCATATCATTCCTGCTTTCTTTATTTACCTGTTGGCCTATGGGTACATGCCTGTTGTACATACTGCTATCTGGCTGATGATCCTGTTTGTTATCAATATCATGCGATACTTCGATATCCGGCGTACGCAGCATGTACTCGAACAGGCAGATAATTTTGTGTTGATACGAAATCGATTTGCCAGATATACCTTTGCGCTTGGCACGACTTATGGACTGGGTGCTGTTTATTTTTCGCTTTATATGCCAGACATAAACCAGCTATTGTTCTTAACATTACTGGGCACCCTGACTTACCCGGCGGTTATCTCATTTGCCTCGGATCGATTGACATTCTTTTCCTTTTTTCTGCCGGTATTGATACCCATTTCAATTCAGCACATGTTATGGGGTAACTTGCTGCACCTGTATATCGGGCTTGGTGCTTTACTGTACATAGTTGTCATCGGTGGATATTTTTCATGGCACAGAAACATACTGATTGACGCCATGTGTCATCGAATTGCCAGTACAGATCACATTAATAAATTGATGCACACCAACGAGGAGCTTCTGGAGTTATCAAGTACGGATACACTAACCGGTATTGCCAATCGAAGGCAGTTTGATTTTACGCTTGATCGTGAATGGCGTCGTATGAAGAGAAGCCGCTCGGATCTTAGCCTGTTGTTGGTAGATATTGATTATTTCGATAAATTCAACGAGGTGTATGGCGAGCAGAAAGAGGCCGGGTGTTTGCAATCTGTTGCGCATGCAATTGTAGAGTGTTGCCGCAGGCCGCTCGATATGCCGGTTCGTTATGGTGGTTATCAATTCGCTGTGTTGCTTCCTGATACCAATATGGAAAATTCATTGGTGGTCGCCAGAAAAATCAGGTCAGCTATTGAGGCTTTGTCGATTGAAAATGTGCATTCACCACATGAGGGTCTACTAACAGTCAGTATAGGAGTTTCTTCATCCGAGCTCAGGCGCACACATACAGGTGCCGAATTGATAGAGTTAGCGAAAGAGTCAGTAGACCTGTCCAGGCGTAATAAAGGTAATTCTATTATTACGGCCGGCCCTGTTCCAGCTTAGTACAGATTAGCAGCCTGACCTGTTTTGTATTTATTACCTGATACTCTTTTGTCGTGTAGTCAATAGTGCGCTGTAAAATGAATAGCGGCCTGCGATGATCCCTGTTTATAATTATTGCGACTGACAAAACGTATCGGTAACCTCGGTAACCTTGTTATCGTTCAACGAAACCATGCAGCCGCAGCTTTCCTTGCTGCTATGGTTAAATCCCAGTTTTGCCTGGTTACTCTGACCGTTTACTTCAAGAATGGATATCGTTGTCCTGTTTGTTTGTGCATGTCGGTAGAGTTCATCTTTTCCCATACCGATACGTGTGGTGGTACATACAGCGTCTGCGGCATTGTAGATCTGCATGGTGTTATATGTTTGCATGACCAGTGTTGCCGAAATGATAAAAACAGTGACCGTAACGGCGAGTAGTATTTTTCGTTCTTTGGTGAGTAGGGATAACATATTGATGGGCCTGTATGTAGGGTCTAAGCACGTTTTCTTAAAAGCTGGCTCAGGGTGGCGCGTAACATTGCTGGTCGCACGGGTTTGTGAATCAGGGGGTAACCACTGGCGCGGGCTTCTCGCAAGCGTTCCGGTGAAGTGTCACCGGTGATTAATACTGCGGGAACAATACCGGTAAGCAGATGATTGATTTTCTCGATTGCATCTATCCCTGTCTGGTGAGCTCGTAGTCGATAATCGCTGATAATCAATTCAGGAATAAAGCCTTCATTGAGTATAGCTTCTGCTTCTGAAACGGAGGCGCAGGTTCTGACCTGGTGGCCCCATTGTGATAGCAGCGAGTTTATTGCGTCAAGTATTTCCACCTCGTCATCAATAACCAGTATGGAGGCCTGTTTCGGGTCAATCGGAGTCGGTTCGGAGCTATCGTAACTGACATGGATAGTATCCTCCTTGTTGCCTAAAGGGATATCCATATAGAAGCAGGAGCCGACACCTGGTTCGGACTTCACATTAATCTCACACTTCATAAGATCACATAATCTTTTGACAATGGTCAGGCCAAGTCCAAGCCCCTTGCGGCGGTCACGCTCGGGATTATGCAGCTGTTCAAATTCCTTGAAAATTCTATCGATGTCACTTTCTGCAATACCGGGCCCCGTGTCAGTTACTTTAATTCGAAGGTCTTTAGTCAGCTTTTCGCACGTTATGACGATTTCACCGGATTCGGAATGTTGCAAGGCATTGCTGACAAGATTGCGCAGGCAGCGAGTGATTAGTACTGGATCTGAAAGTACGCTGAAATCCTCATTGCTGAACGACAGGGTTATTCCCTTGTTTTTAGCTTGCGGCAGAAATTCTGTTTCAAGGTTATTCAAAATTTCACTTATTGGAAAGTTGTACTGATTGACCTGGATAATGCCTGCATCCAGTTTTGATATATCAAGCAATGCGTCAAATAATTCATGCAATGCCTGTAATGAAAGGCTGGATTTTTTCAGCAGGTCTTTCGACTCATCATTATCCAGATAGGGTTTCATGCTGCCAAGAAACAGGCCTAACGCATGCAGTGGCTGGCGAAGATCATGGCTGGCAGATGCCAGAAATCGGGACTTTTCTATATTCGCCTTTTCGGCGCGTTCCTTTTCAGCGCTCAGGCGTTCAACCAGCTCAATATTTTCATAACGAAGACGCAGGGACTCGATATAGGATTTATGGATGTATCTTGAGAAAAGCATTACGCTGATTACGAAGGCAATACTTGCTGTGCCTAGAATATTGAAAACTTCTCCGCCCAATAAAAAAAACATTATTGCCAATGGTGCGATCGTAAAAATTGCATAGGCATAATAGGCGGGCAGGATTAATGTCAACGAGGTGATTGACGCGGCGACCATGCCTAGCAATATCAAGGTGATAAAGATAATGTATAGCTGATTCGATTCTGGCAGTAAAAATACCGAGGAACCCCACAATATTCCGGAGATGCTGGAAAAAAGGATGAAACTATTCTTCCAGTAGCGGGTGTTGCCCAAAAGTTTTTCATGAACCGGTATATTTCTGGCGTGTAAAAAACGGATGAGCGCCAGAGTGAAAATAGCTGTAACCCATAAGATCACGTGAGGCGCTGGTGCCACGTTCCAGAATACAAAACCGGTAAACAAGGAGACAATAATATTGCCTCCTACCAGGGGTTTTAACTGCTGCTGAAATAGCTTTACAACTTCAGCATCCAGGTCAGCGGCCTTAACAGATGAGAGTGCGTCATTCCCGGTGGTATCGACAGACACTGCCACTATGTCAGCTGGAGTGGTCAATGATGCCTCTGCGTTGAGCAATATTGATGCACTCTGTTCTGTTCCTGGTATCAAGTAATTTAAAAATGGCGCTGATATGTGACTTTATTGTGGCCTCGGACAGGTTCAGGAAAGCCGCGATTTGTTTGTTCGAGTTTCCTTTGGCCATAAATTGCAGCACCTGCAATTGACGTGGCGTAATGCCCAGATTACGTATCGTATCGTTTACACCATGAGTGGTATTCTGATAGTGGTTATATTCTTTATACCAGGACGGTACATACAACTCACCTTTCAGCATGGTCTCGATTGCAGTGAGCAGTTCCTCGCTACTGGAGGACTTCGAAATAAATCCCAGCGCACCGGCGTCAAGTACCTGTTGTATCAGATTGATATCTTCTGTGGCGGAGATAATGGCGGTTGGAGCAATGATGGCTTGCTCATTCATAGTGGCCATGAAAGACAGGCCGCTGATATCCGGCATATTCAGATCCAGCAGCACCAGATCATAGGCTTGCCCCTGTCGTAGCCAGTCAAGTGCCTCAAGGGCTGAATGCGTCCGTGTAATTTCCGGGGTTCCGTGTAACCGATCCAGCACATATTCAAGGCCATCAAGGAATAATTTATGGTCGTCTATGAGGAGGAAACGCATGGTTGAGTATAGTCACTACGCCTTGAAAATAGGGATCATGATCACATTTTTTGCCCTTTTTTCATACTTTTGGTTGATACCGCGTGAGGTGCGCCACTTCTATAATTTCATACTGTAAGTACGGTATTGGATCTAATTTTCAGTTTAAAAATCACATTTACAAACTAATGAATAATATACATAAAAATAATGCGTATAAATATGGGTCGGTTGTTCTGGTCTTGTTGTTAGTCGCAATGGTGCTAAGTGGGTGTAATAAATCTCAAGCTATTGCCACAACCGCTGTAATCGATCTGGACAAAGTTGCCGTGGCCACCGGCCGTGACAAGCTGATCAACCAACGGGTTCAGGAGTTTGCCGAGATAGAAGAAGACAAACTCAATAAGCTGAAGGCTGAACTGGTTACGGAGATTAACAAGACCAGGGAACAACTGGGCGACAAACCCAGCGAGGAGGATGCCCGTACGCTGGCTGATATGACAAGGCGTTCCGATGCACGCCTCAAGCAGGCAATTGCCAGGGTAGAAGATGTGGCCGGTCGTTTGAAGATTAACCTGGTCGTTGATTTTCGTAATGAGGTGGAGCCTGTGGTTAGGCAGGTAGCGCAGGCGGATGGGTTCAAGCTGGTGGTGATCAAGTCGCCCGAGTATTTGTTCATTGACTCAAGTGCAGATATTACGGATGCAGTAATTGACAAGCTATTGGCAATGAAGACAGAAGCCAAAACAAGCCCATCGGCTTCAGCAGAGCCGAACGAAAAAGGCTGATGGCTGGAATCATGTCCTGCAATCCCTATAGGTGTCAGTAATGTATCCATATGCCATTACGATCAGGGCCATCGGCGGTGTTGTCCTGGGTGCGTTTGTTGGTATGCATTCGGCCCTGGCCGGGGAGATGATCGTCCCCAATGGTATGACACAGACAACAGTCAATACCGTGGGCAATGTAACCGATGTCCGGACGCAAACCATTAATGGCGTAAATGCCTTTAATGCCTTTTCAAAGTTTGATGTACACCAGGGAAAAACCGCCAACCTGCATGTGCCCGGGGTGGCGCAGAACCTGTTGAACCTGGTCTATGACAAGGGTACCAATATCGCGGGCACACTTAACGCCTACAAGAACGGCAAGATTGGAGGCAATGTTTTTTTTGCCAATCCACATGGCATCGTGGTCAGTCAGGGTGGTGTCGTTAATGTGGGTAGCTTTACAGCAAGTACGCCGACAAAGGAATTCATGGACGGTTTTTTTGATGGCCCGGGTCGTCCAAACAGCACGGCAACGCAGCAACTCATCAATGGTACTGCACCACTGAATAGCGAGGCCAGGGTAGATATTCATGGACAGGTCAATGTCCAGCAATCAGCCCAGGTTAGTGCTGGTTATATCGATGTTTCTGGAGAGATCAATAATGTTCCTGCTGCATCGCTGGTTAACCTCAAGGGACAAAGTAGTGCTACTGAAATCGTCGAAAAAAATGGTGAGATTTATCTCTTTGCAGCCAACGATGTCGATATAACCGGTGAATTGCATGCCGATGGTGCTGACAACATCAATGCCGGTGATGTCGATGTACGAGCAGGCCGCGACATCAAGTTGTCCGGGCAGGCACAGCTGACTGCTGCCGGGCAGGGCGAAAATTCCGATGGTGGCAATGTCGTCGTGTTCGCGGACAACGATGCTGCTATCCATGATGACGCCACACTGGATGCCAGTGCCGGGAGTTCTGGAAACGGCGGCTTTGTTGAGTTTAGTTCAAAGAAAAGTCTGCTGATTAATGGTGGTCAGTTCAGGGCCGCAGCGAGTGATGGTAAGAATGGCTCTGTACTGATAGACCCGGAAGACCTCAGTGTTACCAGTGATACTTATACCGATGGCGCCGACTATACGTTGGAAGCAGCAGATTCGATTACGGTTAATGCCGGTGTCACTATATCTACCCGGGATCTGGTAGATGTCGATGTAGAAGATCATCTAACGGCGGATTCTGAAGGGGGTTCCGGTGACCTGATGTTAACCGCGCCGGATATTACCGTTAAGGATGGCGCTCGGTTGATAACGTTTGCCAACAATGGCAAGGAGTCGGGCAGCATCGACTTGATTGCGCAAAAGATCGACTATGTTGGAACGGCAAATATTGATATCGAAGACAATGTTGTTATGCGCAGCCGCGCCGCGGGAAATTCTATCAATGGTTATATTAATTTATATGCCAGGGGTATTGCGAGCATTGCCAATGCTCTGGTGCCGGTATATGACCAGAAAAACACGCAGGCCAGTATTGATGTCGGCGCGGCAACACTGGATACCGGTAACCTGTATATTAATGCCAGTGCCGATAGTCAGTATAGCCTTGAAGATGGTGCTGTAGGTGCAAACTTGGCGGCTGGCGCGATAGATTTTCTGGGTTCGATCAATCCGCTGGCAGGAATTGCGGTGTCCAATGCCGATGCAACTGTCACGATTGATGGTGCGGATATCGATGCAACAGGTTCTGTCGAGATCGGGTCAGAGGCCCTTGCTGAAGCCAAGTCGATAACGCCATCGATGTTAATCGGAGTGGTTTATGGCCGTGCGGATACCAATGCGGTTACAGAAATCAAGGGGGCGACAACTATTGACGCCATTGGTGACATTGATATCAAGGCCAAATCAGATAGTGACCTGTCTATTAGCGCCATAGTGGTTACATTGGCGCCAACACCTTCGGCGGATGTGGCCATTGCCTATAGTACTTCGAACCTCAACACGTTGGCGAGTGTCGGTTCCGATGTGGATATTGATTCAGGTGGTGATGTCAATGTAACCGCTGATATGAAGCGATCCAGTTTCACAACAACAACCGCCATGGCGCTGGAAGGAGGCGTTGCTGGCTTGGCGCTATCGATATCAGACAGCACAGCGACTACTGATGCTGTTATACATGGTGATGTTACGGCCAAAGGCCAAGTCGATGTGCAGGCATCCGCCGAGACGTTGAGAAACGAGACCGAGGCAAGCGTCACAGTTGGTACGAGCAGCCTAATCGGGGCAGTGATATACAAGGCAACGAATGCATTGCGCAATGCAGCGGGGCTATTTAGTAGTAGTACATCGCCTGTAGCACTCGCTGCCGGTATTGCAGTTGCCAATCACGAAAATACTGCCAGCGCAGAGGTGTCGGATAGTGCAAGTATTGTGGCCAGGGGCATGGATTCATTGTATACCGATACATCCACGAAAGGTGATATCAAGGTCGATGCCAGTATCGTTGATAATGTACAAACCAGCGCCAATGCATCTATTGAGTCAACCGAGAGAAATGATAAGGCAAACTCTCTCTCAGGCGCAGTCAATGTTGCGAACTTTACCAATACTGCGGTGGCAAGCATTGGTGCAGCGGATATTGATGCGGCCAGAGATATCAGTGTCACTTCATCAGTAGTAAAGCCGTACGAAGTAACCTGGCACCAGATTAATAGCGTCAGAGATGTTACCGACAAATTAAATCCTAATTTGGGGATACAGAACGGTTTTTTTACTTCATGGGCTGGAAACAAGACAACCGCCTCAGGTAATGCAGCAGGCGCTGCTGTCAATATCACGACTTACAATTACAACAGTACCGCCAAGATCGATGATAATGCATCAATAAACCAGAACACCGCAGCTGTGGAGCCTGGCTTTGAGCGGGATATTAAGATTGATGCGCGTAGCCTGGTGGAAACAGTGAACCTGTCAGGAACATGGGCTTCAGCCGGTGATTACAACTCTCCAGGCGGGGTATCAGGTGGTGGTGCCTATCTGGAAGTTAATTATGATATTGATACCAAGGCTTCTGTTGGTGACAGTGTCACACTGGATGCTGATAGCCTGGCTATCCATGCGGAAACTATCTCAAGAAACGTCTCTATAGCCGGTGCAGGTGGTGGCGGTGGCGCTGTTGCCGTATCGGGTTCAACATCAAATCTAAATGTTGATAATGACACCAGGGCAACTATCGACAACAACGCGATAGTTCGTCTCGGTAGCGGGAGCGCTGATATCAGTGGCTATGATCCCGGTAAAGATGGTGGTTTTGACCCTGATTACCCGTTGTTCCTGGATAGCACCGGCGATGGTATCGTGGATAGTGCTGATGATCATGTTACATCAAAGGATGATCTGGAGTATGAAACTGATCTGGCGCTCCTGGTGGCAGCAGAGGACGAGGCCGAAATCTATAACATTACCGGTGGTGTAACTATTTCCAAGAATGTCGGGGTCGGGGCTTCCGTATCTGTGAACAATATTGCCCGTGATACCCGCGCCTATATCGGAGATGTTGATGGTTCTGCACACTCAGCAGGCTCTATATCGGCCGCCGGAGATGCGCTAATTGCAGCTTTTAATGCTGGGGATATCTATGCTTATTCACTTGCAGGTACCAAAAGTGCTCTCAAGGCAGGGGGAGGGGCGGTAGCCAATAATGTTATTGGCGATATTGCAAGAAGTTATATCGACAATAGCAATATCAGTGGTACTGGTTCGGCTAGTCCGGCCCTTGTGGTTGGTAACCTTTCTATTAATTCGGAAAATAATTCATATATAGAGGCAGTTATAGATTCTGTGTCAGTGTCTGGTGCAGCCTCACTTGGTGGTTCTGTCGCGGTAAATGAAATTAGCAATGACACGGATGCCTATATCAAAAATGTCGAGTATGAAGAGCTGGACAAGGATACGAAGATAAGGGCCGAAGACTCGAGCTCAATTCTGGCAGTAACGAATTCTGTCGGTGCGTCTGTAGCGCTTGGTGCCGGTGCCGCTGTGGCAGTAAACCGGGTCGACAATAGCATTGATGCCTATATGAGTGGGGTAAACACTGATTTTAAGGCAAGGAATATCATAATTGAGTCTATGTTGGATGCAGATATTAATAGCACGGCTGTTGCTGCAGCCGGCGCAGGCCTAGTTGGTGTGGGTGGTTCTATTTCAAGTAATTACATCAAGAATAATATCAATAGCTATATCGACGACGGTGCAACTATAGCAGCAGAAAACAACATCGGCGTGTTGGCGATTGGTGATGACCGTATCAAGGCATCCTCAGGCGGGGCGGGTGTCGGATTGGCAGGTGGTGGTATTGGTGTTTCATTCCTGGTCAATGAGATCGGTGGTAATACCAAGGCCTATATTGCGGATACAGGGACCAATGTAACGGCATATGCAAAGGACGATGCCGATGCGTTGAGTATTAGCGATGGGGAACCGCAATCCGGCGTGAATCTTGCTGAGCAGG
>JAPHTU010000246.1 GCA_026196145.1 Gammaproteobacteria bacterium | reverse complement strand
TGAACAAGCCAATCTTCGCAAAGAAAAGAACTTTTTTGAAACCCGGGTGACCGAGTATCAGACTGGCGGCGCTCTAAGCTGGGACTAGCTGGAGCCATATAAACGAACTATCGGTATCAGGATTGAATACCGGGTTCGCGACTGTAAAGGGGTATCTGACGATGCAGTGCACACGCTGTTTTACACATATGCAACTGGTCAAACGGGAAAATCATCAGGACAGTTTTCTGGAGTGGCATCAATGTCCGTTATGCCGCCGTATGGAATTTACTGCGCAACCGATACGACATGAAGTCGAGCTTTCCGGTGGCATGCTAGCCGACACCTCAAGCCACCCGCTGATCCACTCCTGATTCAACTGTTGCGGTACAGGGCCTTACAGCCCTGTACCGCCAACAACATCCTGGCCGCCATCCTGGCAATAACTCCTGACGACAGCAGCGGCCTGCATAAACTGGTTGTACTTGAAGCTATTGGCATAACGGCTTTCTAGTTCTTCAGCCAGGCTGACGATATCAACCGAACCCTTGTTACGTAACACATCAATAATTCTTGCCTTGTAGGCATCCCTCTCCAGCGAGGTTTTCTTGACCGGTAATTCAGGGTGCTGTTTGTGGTCAGTAATACGTCCCAGGTATTCATGGTATTTCTTGCGTAGCTGCCGGGCCAGACGTAAATCCTTGGGCAAACGGATCTGCTCAGTATCGCTCAGTAAATCATTGAATATCTTCTTATCAAGAAAACCCGAGCCACCGGAAGTATAGCTGCCGCCAGTGTTCACATAATCACTCAATACCTGTACGGCGTTATTAAAAATAACGTCATTCATATAACCATTGAAGGTTTTTTTAAGCTGCTGATAGGCACGGGTTGTTCTCACCATGCCGTCTTTCAGAAGCGTGGCAAACAACGCCTCCTTGTAGTGTGCATCAAGTAGTGTATCGTCCGAACCTATGAGTACACCATAGCCATCCACGCGGTTCTTTCGCATAAACTCGGCGCGGCGCTTTTTGTATTCACGATGCTTTTCCTTCAGACGCTTGCGCAACGTTTCATTGGCCGGCAGTCTGAGAATCTTGCCATGAAATTCTCCGCGTAATTTGTTTTTCATTTTGTTTTCACCAGTTAATGTAACTTCTCAACTCTTTGGCGAATTATAGTGAGATAGCAAGCGTATGATCGTGATCCGCTTCACGAAATTCAGGATAAATTGCGCAAGCCAGACAACTGGTTACAACTATCTGACCAGTGGCGACTGTAAAGTGTGAACTGCATCGCGGTTTGCTGCCCTGTCAATACTTACGCATAATAGGGAATATTATTTTTACTAACAGACAAGGTTTAAGTTATATGGAGTTTGAAGTATTTTTTGAAGAAGAGCATTTCGCTGTCGAGGTAGATGAGCAGGATATTGCAGATGGACAGGCATTCTTTGCACAGATGGATAGTGATATGGATGGTGGCTGGCGTATGGGGCCCGAGTTCGTACATGAACCGGACATCACACAACGTTGCCAGATAGTAGCCGAGCGTCTGATGCTGGCGATTGAAGCGCGCAAGGAAAACCTGTCCAGGGCCATGGCTGCCTATATTGTCTGGCGTATACCCAGTATTCGTGAGCTACATATCGATACCAGCGGTGAGCCACTGCTCACAGAAATTATTGCTTAACATTATCTACGGGCTAGACTTATATATATGGCAAATATACTAATCGTTGATGACTCCAACACCTTTGCTCAATCGCATGCAAAAATGCTGGAGAAGCAGGGACATCATATTTCCTTTGCTGCAGATGGCGAAACAGCCATTGAAAAGGCACATGCCGACAAGCCTGACCTCATCCTGATGGACCTTATCATGCCGGGCATGAATGGCTTTCAGGCAACCCGTAAACTAAGCAAGGACGAAGAGACATCGGGTATCCCGATCATCATCACTTCATCAAAAGATCAGGAAACCGACATTGTCTACGGTCAGCGCCAGGGCGCGGTTGAATACCTGGTCAAACCGGTAGATGAAAATACGCTGGTCGCAGCAGTTAACAAGGCACTCGCCTGAACAAAGTGTATTTAGCGTTTTGCCAATAGCTCGGTTGTTCTCACCAGACGCTCAATCAGTGTCGAGATAAACATGCGCTGAAACTGGATCTGACAGGACTTGGATGCCTGTTCGATCTGCTTGATATGTAAACGCAACAGGGTGCAGTTGCTTTTGGAAACCACCGTCGCTGTGCGCTTGCGCTCGGCCAGAAAGGCAATCTCCCCGAACAGCTCGCCGCGCTTCAGTTCGGCAACCTCATTACCTGCCTTAACAACGGATACTCTGCCTTCAATAATAAGGTAAACATCATTGTCGACATCCCCTTCCTGGATAACAACCTCGCCACTATCCACCTCAAGCCAGTCAGACCATCGCAATAGTTCCCATAAATCAGTATCGGAAAATTCACTAAATAAACTGAGGTGCTTGATTTGCTCGGTTCGTAACTCAACCGCCTCACCATCAACAGGTACAGACAAATCCTTGAAGCAAGCGCTTATATCTGCAGCAAAATCCATCATGCTCTGGTAGCGATCCTTTGGATCCTTTGCCATTGCTGTCATAACGACGGTGCTAACCGAATCTGGCAGGTTATAGCGGTAATCTGATGGCGGTGGTGCGTCTTTTGTCAGTATCTGCTGGGTCAGGGCTGCCAGCGTCTTCGCGGCAAAAGGCGCATGGCCTGTCAGTAATTCATACATCACCACACCCAGTGAATAAATATCCGAATGATGTGTTAGCGCTTCTTCTTTCAGGCGCTCGGGTGCCATGTACCTGGGTGAACCCATCAATGCTACCGACTGTGTATCTACCATATCGGGGTCAATCAGCATGGCCAGACCAAAATCAGATATCTTCACTTCACGGTCATTCTTTAACAGGATATTACTGGGTTTGATATCACGATGCATGACCCCCTTACGATGCGCAAAATCAAACGCCTCGGCAGCCTTGATCAGGATCTGTCCTGCCAGCTCCAGCGGTAGCAGGTTATCTGCATGACAGAAGCGCTTTAGCGTCACACCGCCCGGGATATACTCCATTGCGATGTAGTGCATACCATCAACAACACCCGCGTCATAGATATCAATAATATTTGGATGTTGTAAGTGAGAGGCCGCGTTGGTCTCGTTATAAAACAGACGCTCAAAATCCTCATTATCAGAGGCACTTGCGTGAATCTTCGGTAATTTAAGCGCAACAAAGCGGTCCATGAAAGGATCATAGGCCTGGTAAACCACACCCATGCCGCCACTGGCAATCTCACCTACCAGCTCATACTTACCAACCTTGTCAAATTGCTGTTTTACATTCATACCGTTAAACGCCTTTGCCACGGACCTGTTATTGCGACGGTACCGCCCTGTTGTTGCAGGTTAACGAATAACGTGCTGCCGTCAGGGGAAAAAGTCGCGCCCGTGAATTCCGAGGCCCCACGTGGATTTCTTGCCAGCACATAATACTGCCCCTTGTTGGTGACACCAATGAGCCGCTGTATCTGCTGGTTATCTTCACACACCAGCAAGTCGCCGTTCGGCATCAACGCCAAATTATCACCATTGCGTAACAATTCCGGGTTATTCGGCTCGCTGAACAGGACCAGACTGCCCGGCTCCCGGGTCTCACGCTCAGTCCCCTCATGTGCAGATGGCTGGTAATAAAATATCTGTCCCAGCCCACGCTTGCCGCCAGCGGTACACATAACCCAGATACGCGTCTGGCCGGCTTTGGAACTGCGCTCGACCAGCATGCCTTCACCGCGGATGAATCGTGCTGCTCCCTGTAACTGCCCCTGATGACGCAAGTCATCAGCCGGTGATTCCACATTCTTCAGGGTCACCCAGCGTACCGGTTGTGGTGTATTCAGGGGGAATTCAAACTCACCACGGTTACCGGTTGAAACAGATTGGCTGCCAGACAACAACGCCAATGCCTGCAATTGCCCGCCCTCGGCCAGCCTGCCTTTATGTCGGGGAATAAAACGATAGAACAGGCCATCGCCACGATCTTCTGTCAAATAAACAATACCTGTTGCCGGGTCGACGGCAATGGCCTCATGGTAAAAACGTCCCATGGCCTTCAGTGGAATGGCCTGATGCAGGCCATTCGCCCTGGCGGGCACCTCAAAGCAATAACCATGTGATGCCTTCAAT
>JAPHTU010000258.1 GCA_026196145.1 Gammaproteobacteria bacterium | reverse complement strand
CGATGACATCGTTGGTGGCCTGTCAATCTCGGCACCAATCGAGCGGAGGCAGGACGAATGGGTACCTATACTCAAGCAGGCAGCAAAACAAATTTCAGAAAAGCTCTAATATAATCTTATAGAAAATCAACATTATCCATCGGCCATGCCAACATATGCCACTAACGCTGACCCTTAATTAGCCTTGTTAACACCTGATAGGCGGTAAAATCCAACAGACGCCACGCAAATATCTGCGGGGAATTTTCGCCCTATAGCGACTATACCAATACGCTTGAGCCGGCCAACATCCAGTCGAGCGGATGTTTTATAAGCCTCGAACCTGTCGAATGGCAGCTCTACCTGCTGCCATTCGGATCCGGTATCAAAAGTACTACGATATGACTGCCATGGAAACCATAAATCCCGTGTACGCAAATGCAGGTTATATGTCTCGCCATTACCCAGCACGTGGATACGTACCCCGTCATATGTTGATGCCTTTTCTGCCAGGGTCTCATCAACATCCACAACAATCTGTATAAAACCACCATTGTTATCGGTACTGACATCGCCAGAAAGAACGGTGCATTCTTTTCCGTGGCGTTTATCAGTCAGCACCTTCCCCTCCGATACCCCGCCCATCACGCTGTCAGTAATGAGCCGCCAGTCATCAGTATGCACCTGCAGATAACCATCATCAGCCGAGGCACTAGTCAGTATATTCATAGCCATAATCACCCCAAGAATACATATATGACTTGCGTCGGAAAATCGCCTGAACAAATCAATAATGTACCCGCCTTCATTTACAGAACTATTCACCTGGTCACGCATTAAGTATTGAGATATCCCAACTCATTGGGATCAAACCGCCTGGGCGTAATTTCCATCGATTTCAAATCAGCAGGGCTACAGATATTTCCCTGAAGCAACATTGTGAGCTGATCCCTGGTCACCGGAAAATCTTCAAAACGGTCCAGCAATAACGCTGCCAGCTGTATACTCATAACAGGTACCGGCATCATTAACTTGGCCTTATCGATACTGGTGGCTATGGTCTTTATTATCTTACGCCAACTGAGGACGTCTTCCCCGCCCAAATGAAATATTCGATTGGTTTCAGACGACGCGTTAAGTTGATACAGAAAGGCCTTTGCCACGTCTGTGACGTGGACCGGTGATAACTTAAACTGCCCGGCACTACGTGGGTCGATACCCTGAAAAAACATTGGTGCAGGCAATGGAGAGCGTACGATTTCCTGGCATAGCTGACTGGAAAATTCCATGCGGCCACGCGGGTCACCGAATATTACCGATGGCCTGAAAATGGACCATTCAAGGCTTGATCTCATCAAATATTCGTCAGCCGCGTACTTGGATCGCTGGTAAGGCGTACCTTCCGGAATCACACCGTTTGCACTCATCAACAGAAAACGCTGCACTCCACCCTCAATAGCTGCATCAATAACACGCTTTGGCGCTATCTCCTGCAGAGCCTTAAATGTAATTCCACGGCCAGGAAATTCACGCAGGATGCCAACATTGTAAATAACTGCGTCCGCGCCTTTAAGCAGTTCAATAATTGATTTTACGTCCCCAAGGTCGCCATTGACTACAGTGCAGGATTCAGACCGCACAAGCCTTGCCTCACTGCCCGGTCTGACCATAACCCTGGGACGCAGGCCTGCAGCAACCAGCGTATCAACCAGGTAACTACCGACAAAACCCGTACCACCAATAATCGCGACTTCCATTTATTCCACCCCTAAGGTCGTTCCCTGTCCATGGTGATCAACATAAACCAGTGCATCTGTTGGATAACCCAGCTCTCCAGCCAACTCGACAAAGCGTTTCACAAGGTCATCGCTGACAAGGGGGGTTCTCGATAACAACCACAGGTATGATTTGTCGTAACTGGTTACAAACGCGTATTGATAATTCTCACTATCCAGTTCAAATATGACATACGAACCATAAAATGGCCCAAAGAAAGAGACTTTTAAATATCCCAGGTCCTGCCTGTCTACAAAATAAGCCTTGCCCTCCGCAGTCTTCCACTGGTTATCTTCAGCCAGGTATCCTCTATTGCGAACGCTGACTCCACCATCACTCATCATGGTGTACTCGGCCGTCACATTATCCATGCCTCGCTCAAAGGAATGATCGAGTCTCGCTATCTCGTACCACTTACCCAAGTATCGATTAATCTCAAACTGGCCCACCGGCTTCACATCATCCGGCATTCCTGTGCATCCTGTAACTACCAACAGAAACAGCACTACAGTAAACCGGCCTGCCCGGTTAATACCCCATATATTCATCACCTTCATAAGGCCAGTGGTTTAACCGGCGTTTCCATCCATGACGAATCATGGCGCCAGTCATATGAAGGATCATCGATATACAGTTCTACCTCGTTACCATCCGGATCATGCAAATAAATACTCTGACTAACGGTATGATCGGAAAAACCATCGATCATGTAATCCGACCGCGCGATACGCTCCCTTGCTTCCCTTAGATCCCGCAGGTCTTCACCAATTTTCCAGCCAACGTGATAAAGACCGATTCTCCTGCCGGCTAGCGGACCTATCGTATCGCCTACTTCAAGCAACATTAATTCATGATGCGAACGTCCACCAGTCAGGACAGCAGTGCGATCATCAAAGACTTTACCGACCACATTGAGACCCAGTACCGCCTCATAAAAATCCAGTGAGGCTCGCAGGTCCCTGACGTAGTACACCACATGCCCCAGTTCGATCATGATACCTCCTCACTAATTTCATTGGTCCTTTGTAACCGGCTTTGCACCCTGGCCGCGTTCAGCAAATCCACATCAATAACTTCCGGATACAACGGCCAGTGATACTCAACCGACTTTGCCTGGATAGCGAGCGTATTTTCCAGGCGCTGACGCTCAGGTTTTTCCAGATGCTGCAGGGTTAATAATGAAGGGCTAACCCAGTCTATGTATTCATCAACCAATCTGGCCTCATCGTGAACAGTCCATTCGGGCGTTATCAGGAACGGCGGGAACATATCTGCCCTGAATGACCCACCCTGCTTTTCATCCACCCCGCTACCGTCGTC
This sequence comes from Gammaproteobacteria bacterium, assembly GCA_026196145.1. Taxonomy (GTDB): domain Bacteria; phylum Pseudomonadota; class Gammaproteobacteria; order JAJDYQ01; family JAJDYQ01; genus JAJDYQ01. Next base: position 5,346 of record JAPHTU010000258.1, on the reverse strand, counting down.
CTGTCTCGTTATCCAGTGCTTGTTGATATTAAAACCCGCACGTTGCTTGATCATCGCCTCCAGCTCGCGCGACCCGGGAAACCTGCGCTGACTTTCCATACCATGGGCACCGATACATGATGCCCAGTATTTGGGCTCTGGCGAAGGCAGTGGGCCATCACTTCTTGCTGAGGCCAACAGTACGATAGGCTGTTTACCATCACTGTCAAACAGCCACAGTTCGCGATTATCCACAAGGCGAAACGGCACCTGGTCATGCCGTTCATATACACATTCGATCAACGCCTGGCATTGTTCATGTAGCGGCTCATCATGGTTTTGCGAAGCAAGTGAACGACTGATCAAGCCAGTTTCATTCGACCATAATCCGTAGCGATAATATGCAACCTCTTTACTGCCCTGATTCAGGCTGCCCCAGGCACCACCAACCTCTGCCCGCACCTCGATATCCCAGACCACACCATTGGTACTCGTCGCACGCCCATCTACCGTCTCAATAACCTGCAAAACACCGAGAAACGGATTCACCCGCCGTATGGCGTAACTACGTACATGCCCCGACTCATGAAACAACTGCTGCCTAGACTGCATGCTTTAGCCTGGCGCGTAACAACCCAATCAACTCTTCTGCAGTATCCTGTAATTCCGGCGGAATCACTTCAAACAGGTATTCAACTTCATCAAGCACGGTTTCTATTTCGGAACGACTGACAAGTTCATGCATACGCATGGAGACCTGTTGAAGATATGCATAGGGATCTACACCACTCATTATCGCCTCACAATCATGCTGACGGAATTTAGTTGATTGATCCCGTGTCGGGATTATCGGCCATATCATCAAATATTTTGTTGATACCCGAAGAGCCACCGTCGGCACCGTGCATCGGCGTACCGAGGTATTCCTGCTTGTTAGCTTCTGATTCAAAATATACCTTGATTGCGCCGTTGCCCTCTCCCTCAAGGACATATGGCGCATTATCAAGGTCGGTAACGTCATTCAGGGTAATCGGATCCAGTGTTGAAACTATCATGGCTTTCCTCCTCGTTGGTTGTGGATGATCACTTGTGGCTCCAGACCGCATATACCGGGTCTGAATAGCGGGCTTGCGCATAGTAAGGGTCATCTTCCGGCCGCTGCATTCCCCGGCTGGAAAGGGTATTAATCGCGTTCGTCCAATGTGTTTGCCGAAAATATTGCAGCACCAGACCAAGGCGCTCGAACTCGTGCATTTCCGGCCACAGCCCGATGGTCTTGGTCGGAAACCAGCGATTGGAAAATGTCAGGATAAATTTCCCTCCTGGTTTCAAAATACGCTGCACCTGCTGAAACACATCCAGTGGCCGAACCAGATACTCAACCGATGCAGTGCAGATCACTGCATCAAATGTCTCGCTGTCAAAAGGAAGTACCGGGTTCTTATTCAGGTCCTGAATCACGTGGCCGTCCATCACAGGATTGGCGTCCAGCTCGGCTGCATTCATGCCAAGACCGGTCAACTGTATATCGTCCAGGGTTCCGGACACATGAGATTCCCAGCTCGCCATCAAATCAAGCACATGATCACCCGGAGACAGTAGCCCGGCATAAATCTCACTTATGGTATTACGGGCGACTACATCCAGATGATGAACCAGCCGCTGCTTGCGATAAAAATTTTCATCCGAAGATTCATCCAGGCGCTGCAAGGCCTGCTTATCCAGGAAATCGGTTAGCTGCCCCTTGTAAGGAAGCTGCATACCTGGCCCATTCATTAACTCCTGTATGGCCTCTGTACAACGCCCACCATGTTCATCACCTGCAGGCATCACACTCATAAGCTCCACAGTCATATTGATGTCATCGTTTGCCAATGGGTGGTTTACATCGATAACCATGTCATCTCCCTGCTGCTCTATATAACGAACCGGCAGCAGACCATTGTTATACAACCCCTTGATATCCATCAGCATGCCGGATGGATAAAAACGTCCTACTCGTGGCACCAGGGGGCGGTCATTCAAGCGACCTATAAAGTTTTTGCGTGGAACCGACATAATATTCTGATGCTGCCATTGCGGCACCAGCTCGCCTGCCGCAAACGTCGCCGCCGTTTGCTGACCAACCGGTTGTCCCATGATGCCATTGGCAATCGGCTCAGGTAACAAGTCGATATCACGCCAGATATTAAATCGTTCAAAGTGATGTATCGCCGTGTGATCACCGGTCAAATCAGACCACTCTGCCTTGAATTTAGCGTGCACAATACTGTGACTATGCACCTGTAAACTGTCTATTTTGGCATCTGCGTTCATACTGACCTCAATGCTAACTTGTCCGGGCATGGCTGCAGATAGTACTGCTGGTTAATATAGGGCTGCGGGTGAATACGCAGATGGTGTCGCAACAAGGTTATCGGCGTTATCAGTGGCAACTCACAATGCCGGTAGGCCTCAAAGGTACCCAGAAGCTCCTGCTTGTCTTCCCGCGTCAGCAGGTCTTTCAGGTAACCCATAATGTGCTGCAGTACATTAATCTGGCGCCCACGGTGTGTAGTCTGTTCCATCACCTGCATGAACCTTTGGATATAGGCCTCGCGTCGCTGCGCCAGGTCAGCAACCTTGACGCCGGCAACCATACGACCCAGCTCCTGGTAAACACCGCTGCCGCGCGCCATCAGCATGAGCTTGTGGCGGGTATGGAACTCGATAAACCCCTGCACGTTACGTTCTGCAGCCGGGATCTCTTTCCACCGGCGGTAGGCAAATACGCGTTCCAGGAAGTTTTCCCGTAATGCAGCATCGTTAAGACGCCCTTCCTCCTCAACCGGAATGAGTGGATAGCGGTCCATAAAGGCCCTGGCAAACACCCCGGTACCTTCACGATTCCTGTAGCCGTGTTCGTTGATCACCACCGGCACACGAAATACACCGCAGCTGGGAGAGTCTTTTTTGAAGATAAACCCATCCAGGTGAGAAAGCCTGTCTAGTCGTGCCTGCGCATAGTCGGTCATCTGTTGGGTCAGATCATGGCCGGGTCGCTTGCTCTCAACCAGCCGAACCTCATCTCCTACCTGACGTAGCTGTATGGTGGGCCGGGGCACACTCATGCCAGATTCGATTTCCGGGCATACCGTTTCAAAATCGAGATGTTCAGCCAAAGTATCTGTAATAAAACGGTTGTTCTTGTGACCACCATCAAACCGTACACGCTGCCCCAGCAGGCAGGCACTTATGCCAAGCCTTGGGCGACTCTCGTCTGGTTTCTTCATATAAAAGTCCTCATCGTCTGTCACCGCCATTGTCCGGGGCACCCTCAGGACTGAACCTGTTTCCACCAGCAGATCTCTTCTTTGATGGCGGGGTTACCCTGTAATTCTTGTACAATGTCAGAAATCTTAGACACATTACTTGTACAAGTCAATATTTCTTGTACAATTAATTTATGGCTGCCAGCTTTGACTTGACCTCTAAAGACTCGACTCCTGACTCAACACCCAGACTGGTGCGGTTTCCCATCCGCGTACTGGCAGAAAAAACCGGTATCGGCACATCCACTTTGCGCGCCTGGGAAAAGAGATATGGCCTGCTAAAACCGGAGCGTACCCCCAAAGGACATCGCCTTTATGGGCTGAGCGATATCAAGCGGGTACAAAAAATCATTGATCTTCTCAACGATGGACACACACTACCCAAAATTGCTGACCTGCTATCAGCCGAGGGCAGTACCACTGGTGAAATATCAGCCAGTGGTGACATTCCTGAACTCGCCTCGGTATGGGAACGCTTCACACAATCGACGCTGGAAGCTGTCAGCGACTTCAGTATTGAGCGCATCGACGCCATATACAATGAAGCGTCTTCCCTGTACCCCATCGACCTGGTCACTGACCAACTGATCAAGCCGACACTAGCGGCGCTCGGAGAAACCTGGAAGCAGCACCCGGAACGAGGCATAGCAGAAGAGCACTTTTATAGCAGTTGGCTGAAGAGCCGGCTGGGTGCTCGCTTTCATCATGCCAACTCACAGGCACACGGTGCACGCATCGTTTGCGCCTGTATGCCCGGTTCGTACCACGAAGTCGGCCTGATGTTGTTTTCCCTATCCGCCCTGGCACGTGGTTACCGTGTGCTGTATTTCGGTGCAGACCTGCCGCTTAGCCAGATTCCTTATATCGCGCGGCGTTCTGCTGCCAAAGCCATAGTACTCAGTGCCCCGTCACATGATAACCAGCAGACAAGCAATGATCTGGCAGCGCTGATCCCCTCGTTGGATACGCCCGTATTCATCGGCGGCCCAAGTGAGCACATCGATACCGGCCTTATCGAAGGTGCCGGTGGCATCTTGCTTGGACAAAGTACCTCGGTAGCCTTGAGAGTACTGGAAGGGCATGTGCCGGCCTATTAGACAGTAACAACCTTTATATGACGACCCTCATCTGGTTCCAGCGAGACCTCCGCCTTCAGGATAATTCAGCCCTCAGGCATGCCATGCTGGAGAACGGTGACCTGATCGCAGTTTACATACATAGCCCGCAGGAAGATGCACCCTGGAGTGAAGGTGCCGCATCCAGATGGTGGCTACACCAAAGCCTGCGGAAACTGCATGACGACCTACGGCAGATAAATATTGAGCTACAATTTTTTCAAGGTAAATCGCGCGAACTCATACCAGAGCTTGTAGATTTCTATAACGCCACTACCGTTACCTGGACAGGACGCCATGAGCCGCAGCGCAGGGTGCTTGAACAGACCATAAGTAACCACCTACAACAAGATGGCATCCACGTTAATATCTTCAGGGATGAGCTGCTAAGCCAACCGGATCAATTTTTCACCAAGACAGCTCAATCACCCTATCGCGTATTTACACCGTTTTATAAACGTCTGCGGGCGGAACTAAGCCTTGAAGCACAGGAACCATCTGCATCACCACTAACAACACGATCGCTCACAACTATCGAAAGGCATGTCAGGTCACTAACGCTGGATCAGCTACAACTACTTAACGGCAACACGTGGCATGAAAAGCTACATCGCTACTGGATACCAGGGGAACGGACCGCAATAGAAAAACTGGAAAGATTTATCGATAATTCCATGGCATCGTACCCGACTGACCGTGACTACCCGGCGCTGAATGGCACTTCAGGCCTGTCACCACATTTGCATTTTGGTGAAATCAGCCCGACACAGTTACTCGATGCACTCGTCCCACTGATTGAATTCGGCGATGCTGAATTAAGCCTCGCGGCAGAGGTTTTTTTACGCCAGCTAATATGGCGGGAGTTCGCGCGCTATATCTTGCTGCATTTCCCGGAAACCGCCACCGAACCCATGAACAAAAGATTCACCCCCGGCTTCTGG
>JAPHTU010000201.1 GCA_026196145.1 Gammaproteobacteria bacterium | reverse complement strand
TCCTGCAGCTGAGCCAGCTCTTCGGCGATGTCCTTGGGTAACAGGTCGCGACGGGTGGAGAGCATCTGGCCGAACTTGATAAAGATGGGGCCGAGGTCTTCCAGCGCCTCACGGATACGTTGGCCACGTGGTCCCTTGTTGCGGCTGATCCAGTTCCACGGAAGCAGCATTAACAGGTAACGTAGCGGACGTAGCAGGTGCGTGGCCAGTACGATTTCATCCAGACCGTGACGCACCAGCACACGGTTGATGAGCACTAGTCGGAAAAACTGTTGCAGGTGCTTCATCCGGTGCTTGCCTCATTCGAGGCCATACGTGTTTCAAGTCGCTGTACGCGCAGCTCGAATCGTTCGACGGCGGCACGAACCTCATCCACGGCGTTATTGAATTGCTCAACCTCGGTGGGTAGCGGTAGTTGTTGGGTCTCTATCTGCAGGTAGTCACGCAGGTCATCGGCAAAGGCATTCGCTGAGGCCTGTCCCCATTTTTTAAAACCCCTGACGGCGTTGCCAATCTGAAAGGCGATGGCATCGCCCGTGTATTGGGAAATAATTTCCTCCCAGTCGATATCGATTCGCTGTAGCAGGCCTTCAAACGCCTGGGCAACCTGCAGGTCGCCGTCTATCTTCAGGTCCTTGGTGTGGGCCTCGCCACTCAGGCTGACGGCAGCCAATGCGATTGGTGTACCCCGGATCGTGGCATCGGCAGGCTGTTGCCATTCATCAAAGACATAGACCACGTCTTTGACAAAGCGAAAGTACAGAGGGAGACCGATACCGTCCAGGTGCAGGCAGACACATCGTCCATCCAGTTTATCGCTGACAATACCCGGCTGATCCGCGATGATCTTATTTAACGCAGTCTCGATTGTCGCCAGCGCAACCGCGGGTAACCTCAAAACTTGAAGCCCCTGTGAACGGCCACGATGCCGCCGGCCAGGTTATAGACCTGGCAGTTTTCAAAACCGGCGTCCTGCATCATTCCCTTGAGTGTTTCCTGGTCAGGGTGCATGCGTATGGACTCAGCCAGGTAGCGGTAGCTGTCTTCGTCATCGGCGATTACCTTGCCCATCTTCGGTAGCAGGGAAAAGGAATACAGGTCATATAGCTTGTCCAGACCCGGTAGCACGGGTTTGGAAAATTCCAGCACCAGCAGGCGACCACCGGGGCGCAGGCAGTGGTACATGGAGCGTAGCGCGGCCTCTTTTTCTGTCACGTTACGCAGGCCAAAGCCAATGGTGATGACATCAAAATAATTGTCCGGGAAGGGCAGGGTTTCGGCATTGGCCTGTACGTAATGGGTGTTGGCAGTGATACCGGCATCTATGAGGTTGTCGCGTCCATTGGACAACATGGCATTGTTGATGTCAGAAACCACCAGTTCGCCCTGCTCGCCAAGGTGCGGCGCCATACGTTTGGCAAGGTCGCCGGTACCACCAGCCAGGTCGAGTACCCGGTTGCCCTTGCGTAACTGGCAAAGCTCAACGGTAAAACGCTTCCACAGACGGTGCATGCCAAACGACATGACATCATTCATCAGGTCATATTTATCCGCGACCGAGTCAAAAACGTGGCGCACGCGCTTGACCTTTTCGCCATGCGGTATGCTCTCAAAGCCGAAGTGGGTATGGCCGGGTTTTGTTGTATTTTCGCTCATGTCCCGATTCTAACAGTTTGCTGGCAGGGGGCGAGGTTGGGTGTCTATTGTAGTTGTACGACTTGAGTTGCCTTGCGTTCCTTGCCCGCGGCCTTCAGCCGCTCCAGGTAATCCTGCCAGTTTGCATCCTGGTTAATACCCAGCCCGTACAACCAGCTCCAGCTAAAGATGCCGGAATCGTGCCCATCATCAAAGAAGATGGTGACGGCATAGTTGCCGGTGGCCTCGATCTTGTCGATCTTGACGTTTTCCTTGCCGTACTGCAATTTGGCAGAAGCCGGGCTATGTCCCTGTACCTCGGCAGAAGGTGAAAATACGCGCAGGTATTCGGCGCTCATATCAAAACTTTTGCCATCGTCAAAGCTGACCTTAAGCATACGGGTATTGCCGTCATAATTAAGCTCGGTAGGAATGGGATCGTGTTTTTTGCTCATAATGAATTCTCTTGATTGAATCGTCAGCAGCGGGCTGGTTACAGAATGTATTGGCTCAGGTCTTCATCCTTGGCCAATTCATCCAGTTGCTTGTTTACAAAAGCACTATCGATGTACACATGGGCGCTACTCATATCGGAAGCTTCGAATGAAACGTCTTCCAGCAGGCGTTCCATGATGGTGTGCAGTCGCCGTGCACCAATGTTTTCGGTTTTCTCGTTTACCTGTGATGCGATCTCTGCAATTCGTTGTACACCGTCCTCGGTAAATTCTAGATCGACGTTCTCGGTTGATAGCAGGGCACTGTACTGTTCTGTCAGGCTGGCATCCGGCTCGGTGAGGATGCGCACAAAGTCTTCGGCCTTGAGTGCATTGAGCTCAACACGGATAGGCAGGCGGCCCTGTAACTCCGGGATCAGGTCGGAGGGTTTGCTGAGATGAAACGCACCCGAGGCGATGAACAGGATGTGATCGGTCTTGACCATGCCGTACTTGGTGTTCACTGAGCAGCCCTCAATGAGCGGTAACAAATCCCGCTGCACGCCCTCGCGGGAAACATCGGGTCCAGCGGATTCTCCACGTTTGGCGACCTTGTCGATTTCGTCGATAAAAACGATACCATTCTGTTCGACATTTTCCAGCGCCTGCAACTTGGTTTCCTCTTCGTTAATCAGTTTGGCGGCTTCCTCGTCCTGCAACAGGTGGCGGGCATCCGATACCTTGAGGCGCTTGTTGCTCTTCTTCTGGTTTGACAGGTTCTGGAACATGCCCTGCAGCTGGTTGGTCATATCCTCCATGCCGGGGGGTGCCATGATTTCCACGCCAACGGACAGGCCGGAAACCTCGATCTCGATTTCCTTGTCTTCGAGGTCGCCGTTACGCAATTTGTCACGAAATTTATCGCGGGTTTTATTGTCCGGCTTGGATTCATCGATGGTATCAAAGCCCACTTCCCTGGGGGTCGGTAGCAAGGCGTCCAGTATGCGTTCCTCGGCCGCGTGCTGAGCCTGTTCGCGCACATGCTCCATGGCGCTTTCCCTGGTCTGCTTTACCGAAACATCGGCAAGATCGCGAATAATGGTATCGACTTCCTTGCCGACATAACCGACTTCGGTGAATTTGGTTGCCTCGATCTTGATGAAGGGTGCATTTGCCAGCTTGGCCAGGCGGCGGGAAATCTCGGTCTTGCCGACACCGGTGGGACCAATCATAAGGATGTTTTTCGGTGTAATTTCGTTACGCAGTTCTTCGTTCAGTTGCAGACGGCGCCAGCGGTTACGCAGGGCGATGGCAACGGCACGCTTGGCATCATCCTGGCCAACGATATGCTTGTTAAGTTCAGCGACGATTTGCTTGGGGTTTAATTCAGACATGATCAATACTCATTCCATGAGTCATTATTAACTGAGTTCTTCGATGGTCAGGTTGCTATTGGTATAGACGCAGATGCCGGCGGCAATATTCAGTCCTTTGACTACAATCTCGCGCGCTGACAGCTCGGTGTTTTCCAGTAGTGCGATGGCGGCAGACTGGGCAAAGGCGCCACCTGAGCCAATCGCCATAATGTCATTCTCCGGTTGTATGACATCACCATTACCGGAGATCACCAGCGAAGCCTCGGCATCCGCAACCACCAGCATTGCCTCCAGCCGGCGTAGCATGCGGTCGGTGCGCCAGTCCTTGGCCAGTTCCACGGCGGAGCGCATGAGGTTACCACTATGGGTTTCCAGCTTGCCCTCGAAACGCTCAAACAGGGTGAAGGCGTCTGCCGTACCACCGGCAAAACCGGCCAGTACCTTGTCGTGATACAGGCGGCGCACCTTGCGTGCATTGCCTTTCATGACGGTATTGCCCAGGGATACCTGCCCGTCACCACCGATAACGATCTGGTTGTCACGGCGCACGGAAAGTATGGTTGTGCCTCTAAATTGTTCCATGGAGCTGAGTTCCTCTAAAGGGCCGGCGATTTTACACGAATCTGGTCTGCGGTGTTGCCCGGGCGGGTGCTATAAGTGGGTAGTAGATGTGCCCGAAACGGGTAGTTTTCAAGGGCTTGCCGGTCTGGCTCGTAGGGCTCATACCGCGGCAGGTCGCCACAGATATCCTCCCAGTTGGCCTTTGAGGTGGGAAAGATAGGCGTCATTGGGCGCTCCTCGATATCGGATTTGATGGTCCATGAATCTCGAAACGCACGGCCCCGAATAGATAACGGCGATGGTATATAAGGCAGGGCCCTATTTTTTGCGTGCCCTTGGATGCGCCTCGTCATACACGCGGGCGAGGTGGTCAAAGTTCAGATGGGTATAAATCTGGGTGGTTGATATATCGGCATGGCCCAGTAGTTCCTGCACGGCGCGCAGGTCACCGGAGGATTCCAGCATATGTGAGGCAAAGCTGTGCCTGAGCATATGTGGATGGACATGTTGATGCAGACCGAGTTGCCTGGCCCAGTGGTCAATGCGTGACTGGATGGAGCGCACTGACAGGCGTTTACCCTGTTTGGAAAGAAACACGGCATTATCATCGCCCTTGAGTAATTCAATACGGGTCTTTAGCCATGCGCTCAATGCCTGGCGCGCCATTTTGCCAACAGGTACCTCGCGTTGCTTATTGCCCTTACCGGTTACGCGTGCGCTACCTTCGGCCAAATCCAGGTCATGCAGGTCCAGGTCTTTGAGCTCGGAAAGACGCAGGCCGGAAGAATAAAACAGCTCCAGTATGGCGCGATCACGTTTCGCCAAGGCATCGTCACCCGGGATGTTTAGCAGGTGGGATATTTCATCGATATCCAGCGCCCGTGGCAGGCGGCGGGCCTTTTTCGGGGAACTGATGTCCTGGGCCGGATTATTTTCCAGCAGACCTTCCCTGATCAGGTATTTGAAAAAGTTACGAATACTGGAAAGCAGACGCTGGATACTGCTGGGGGATTGTCCACGCCGAAAGGCGGTTGCCGCAATGTCACGGATATCTGCCGGGAGAAATTGCTGCCAACCATCGTAGTGTTTGTCCTGTCTCCATGCCTCCAGTACGGACAGGTCCCGGGCGTAGGCATTTACAGTGTTGGGTGATAGCCGCCTTTCGTGGCGCTGACTATTCAGGAACTGGTCGATCAGTGGGTGAATCAGGGCTGGCTGATTCGGGGGCATCAGGCTATATATCGTAACAGTGCTGCAGAGACCATCTCGCCCAGGCGCCTCAGGTAGAGCGTATCCATGCCGGGGTTAAAACGGTGTTCATCCGTACTGCCCAGCGCGATAACACCATACAGGGAACCCTTGCGTAGCGGGATGAGTACCGAAGAGCCAATGGATTCCGCCTTTTCACCGAACAGGCGTTTCAGCTGGCCCAGTTTGAGTCGTCCGCACAGCGGCTCGTTGGTGGGTGTAAAGTCATCCAGGGTGTTACGTGCTGACTTGCTGGTGAGTGTCCAGGATGAATCAATACTATCCAGCGGGTGGTCCTCGTCCGCCAGTATCCTGACCGCGACATGGTCGACCTTAAAGCCCTTGATGAGTCGGGTAGTCAGATCCAGCAAGGCGGATTCCGCGTCGCTGCTTGCCAGCACTTCAACCACCATTTGATGGATTTGTTGCTGGGTGTTGTTATTGTCGTGGGCAATGGCAATCAGCGAGTTGAGTTGTTCTTCCAGTTGCTTGTTTTTTTCACGTAACAGGTTGATCTGCTTTTCGACCAGCGAGATGGCCGTGCCGGCCTCGTGCGGGATGCTTAATGTTTCCAGTATTTCCGGGTAAAGCTGGAAAAACTCCGGGTTATCGGTCAGAAAACGTGCCACCTCTTCATCAGTCAGGTTGTCCTGCGCGGACGTGGCGAGATTGGCTGCTGATTGTTCTGCCTGTGTCATGTGCCCATTCTAGCTTAAGCCTGCCTAAGGTGCATCTGTCAGCTTGATTTCACCATCAAATACATGTGTCGCAGGTCCTGTCATCAATACCGGTGAGCCAGGGCCAGGCCACTCGATCGTCAATGCGCCACCGGTCAACTCAACCTCGACATGGTCAGACAACTTCCCCCACTGGCGCCCAACCGCCACGGCGGCACAGGCACCGGTACCACAGGCCAGGGTCTCGCCAGCACCACGCTCATAGACACGAAGCCGAATATGACTGCTATCAATGATCTGCATAAAGCCTGCGTTTACCCGGTTTGGAAAGTCGGGGTGGGATCCAATCGCCGGGCCCAACTCATGCACGGCGGTCTGGTCCACGTCATCGACCAGTAAAACGGCATGCGGGTTACCCATGGATACAGCACCGATGGATAGAGTTTGTCCATCTACGGTTAAATCATAGTGTGATTGCGGGTTGGTTGCCCTGAAGGGCAGGGTAGCAGGTTCAAACCGTGGCTCACCCATATTTACCTGGACCTGTTCGTCTTCCCTTACGTGCAGCACGATAACGCCGCTATCGGTATTGACGGGTATGGTGGTTTTATCGGTCAGGCCCTGGTCTCTAACAAAGCGGGCAAAACAGCGTGCGCCGTTGCCGCAATGTTCAACCTCGCCACCATCGGCGTTATAGATACGGTAGCGGAAATCGACGTCCTCCCGATCGGCAGGCTCGACAATCAATAGTTGATCAAAGCCGATACCGAAGTGTCGGTCAGACCAACTTTTGATTAATTCTGCATCCAGAGTGACCGCCTGATTAATCGCATCGATAACCATGAAGTCATTGCCCAGACCATGCATTTTTGAGAAGCGCAGGTTCATCCGGGCAGTCTCGCCGCAGGCGACAAAACTTGCAAGAACCGGGATGAAATTATTTCAGTAAAATTTCTACCTCAAAGGTACTGTCGGAATGAACAGCCCCGCTCCCTATACCATTTATTGGTTATCAGCTAATTCCTGGTACATGCCGGTAATACGGTTAAAATATTTCAGCAAAAGCTCGGCCTTATCAGAGACCTTGATGCGTGCTCCGGTGCCCTTGAGTTTCAGCATGGTATGGAAATCATCAAAATGCTCGCCGGCACTTTTTAGCGCCAGGGATATCTTCTTGGTATTAAGCTCGGATTCCTGCAGTGTAAGCAGCGCGCCCCTGAATTCGGTAAATGCCTGATCGGCATCCCCTTGCATTCCGGTGCCCTTAATGCCCCACTCCTTAAGCATGTAAAACTTGCTTATGCGCTGGGATAACATACGCTGACGGCCGGCGATGTTAATCAGGCGGCCACTCTTGGTGCCAGCGAATTCCTGCAACTCAAGTACGAGTTGATGACAGGCTTTCAGTAGGTCGTCGTTGGTTTCAAGTAACCTGGTTGCGCCGGCCTTATCTATCTTGCCGGTTGCCAGCTTTTTGAATGGCGGCCATAGTTTATGTACCTTGTTGACCCGTTTCTTGAGTTTTGCGGTCAGTGCAAATGCGGTTAGTTCCGCAAGCTGCTCGTCAAATAGTTTAACGGCGCCTTTAAGCATTTTTTCCGACTGGGGTCGTTGAACGTTCAGCCCCACCTGGCTGTAAGCGCGTACTATACGTTGCGTCAACATACGCTGACGGCCTGATTTGTTAATGGCTTCAGCAACTGACTGGATTTCTGCGCTGGCAATGGTGGGAACGCCAGTGAGTAATAAAGCGGCTAACATCATGATAATCGTGATGCCGGATATTTGTTTTTTCATGTTTTATGCCCCAGATGTTTTAAGTATTGATGAATGTAATGCGAAGTTGACTTGATGTTCCGCCAATGTGGTAATAAAGTTTTCTCCGGCAAGACCTTCAGTCTGTCGTATTCGGTTGACTGTGACCGTATGGGCTCTATGTGCGTGATATAGCATCTCTACCCCCTAGTGCTCATATGCCTTATGCATATGCTGGATGCCGAGATTGATGGCTGTGCGCCATATTGCTTCAAGCTCATCGTTATATTTCGGGTCGCATTTTTTGGCGCTATCGATGAGCGCCACCAGCCATTGATCAAAGAGATCCTCGGTTACCTTGATGTCATGATGATATTTACCCAGATACTCCAGATAGATATCTGCACCGGGAGAGTCATCGGCTGCCATCGTGATCAGGCGTAGCGTTGTCGACAGCTTGCGTTTCTGACGCGCCATGTCGGTATGTTTGAAAAAGTTTTTTACCCTGTCCGAGTTACCGATAAATGAGTCATAGAACATATCAAGAAATTCCTTGCAGGCCAGAACCCGTTCCAGGCTGAGATGAAACCTCTCGAGATCATCCTCTGCCATGCCGGCTTCCATGTGTCTCAATGCCAGAGTTTGTTGAACCATGATTTGGAACGGGATTTTGACTGGACGCCTTGCTTGAGTAGAAAATCGGCATAAGCCATGTCCGACCCCAGAATATGCTCGGTTAGCCACATTCTCAGGAAGTGTAATAATTTAAAGCTGACCTTGCTTTCCCCTGATACCACCTTGGCACGCATAACCTGTGCCTCCTTCAACAGGGCGGCATGCTCTGCATGGTGGTCCTCATACCCGGGGTAATCGAAAATGCGGAACAGGCTTTCCTCAACCGCAAAGTGGATTTTTGTGTATTCGATTAGTCGGTCAAGTATTTCAAGAGACACCTCGGGCCCGTGGTTATGTCTCACGGCATCGTGCATTTCATTCAGGATGCCGACCAGTACTTTATGTTGTTCGTCTATTTCCTGTATGCCGACACTTAATTCATCCGACCATGATACTGCCGCCTCTGTCGCTTCGTTCATTGTTAGTCCTTTGCATGTAGGTAGTTTTATAGTTATTAGTGATTTCTGGTTTGCCTTTGCTTGAAAGCAGGCATTATTGGTTTATTTCAAGTGTGGATGTCACGCGAGTTTGAGCAGAACCTCCTGTCTGGACAAAAGCCAAAATAATTATTTTGTGTAATATTTGATCAATATGGATCGATACCTTGAATATAGTATTAGCCACATGCGGGGAAAAAAATAGCTGTAAGATCTTATAGGTGGGGGGCTCGTAATACCCGCCTGTACAGGGTGGTATTCGTTCTTTCTGCTAGCAGTTGCTCAGGAAACCGGAGGGCCCGGTAACCATTACTTAACTAATGATGCGCTCGGCACGATAGAGAGATTCGATGGTTTCCCGTTCCCTGATGATATGGACCTGTCCGTCATCTACCATCAGTTCAACTGCACGAGGACGTGAGTTGTATTGTGAAGCCATGGCGAAACCATAGGCGCCAGTTGAACGGATACACAATATGTCACCAGCCTGTATCGAGAGCAGTCTGTCCTTGCCCAGAAAATCGCCTGTCTCACATATCGGCCCGACGATATCCCAGCTTGCGGCTGGCGTGTCAGTTTCTACAACAGGCTCTATCGTCTGCCAGGCCTGGTACAGCGCCGGGCGCATCAGGTCGTTCATGGCGGCGTCTACAATTGCGAAGTTCTTTTCTTCCCCGTGCTTGAGGAACTCCACGGTTGTCAGCAATATGCCCGCATTGCCCGTGATGGCGCGCCCCGGCTCAAGGATGAGCTCATAATCTGTATCCTTGAGCTTTTCGAGCAGGGTGCTTGCATATTCCGCTGGCAGTGGTGGTGTTTCATCATGATAGGTAATACCCAGACCACCGCCCAGATCAAGATGCCTCAGTGTAATGCCGGCTGCCTTCAGACGATCGGCCAGTGCCAGCACGCGGTCAAGCGCATCGACGAAAGGCGAAAGTTCAGTCAACTGTGAGCCGATATGGCAATCAAGGCCGACAATTTCCAGTCCTTGCATGCTGGCAGCACGCTGATAGGTATGCAGGGCCGTGTCGATATCAACACCAAATTTGTTGGCCTTCAGGCCGGTGGATATATAGGGGTGGGTTTTGGCATCAACGTCCGGATTCACGCGAATGGAAACAGGGGCGCGGGTATTGTTGTCCAGCGCAACCTGGTTAATACGATCCAGCTCTGCATCGGATTCCACATTAAAGCAGTGGATGCCAACCTGTAACGCGCGCTCAATTTCATCTACACGTTTGCCCACACCCGAAAAAACAATTTTTTTCGGGTCGCCACCTGCCTTTAATACGCGTTCAAGTTCACCGATGGAGACGATGTCAAAACCTGAACCCATCTTGGCCATCAGATTAAGGATGGCCAGGTTGGAGTTGGCCTTGACCGCGTAACAGATCAGGTGAGGGTGGTCTGCCAGGGCATCGTCAAAGGCGTGCCAGTGACGTTCAATGGTGGCGCGGGAATAGACGTAGGCGGGCGTGCCGTGCTGATGGGCAATATCCAGGAGTGATACCTGCTCCGCATGCAGTACCCCGTCGATACGGTTGAAATAGTCCATGCTGCTGATTACTTGTCAGCGGGCTGTTCCATCTCGGGCGGTGGCGCCTCCGGAATATGATACAGGTCACCTTTCTGTCCGCAGCCGGTCAGTAGCAGAAATCCTGTGATACAAACCAGTGATAGCAAAGTCTTCATAGCGGTATCCTGTTAGCCTGAATATTGTCCAACAATCATTTCCTCGTTGTCACGGGAACATTCTATATGTAATGAGAAAGGGCTGAGGTCTTCAAATTCCTGCGTGATGATCCAGATCTGATCCAGGTGTTTATCAACCTTGGGCAAAGCAGCTAGCGAGGCGCGAATGCGTTCACGGTCAAAGAAGGCGAACGGCTCATCAAGGATGATGAACTGTTTGCTTTGTTCGACGGCTTCAATCAGTGCCTTGGACATGGCCAGTCGTACGGCCAGTAACATCTGTCGTTGTGTACCACTGGAAAACTCTTCCAGTTCGCCAAAGTCATTTTTTTCCTGTGAGAAAACCCGCACGCCCAGATCATCCCCGATCTGCATTTGCTTGTAACGATTATCAGTCAGTTTGGGCATGACCTTGCCTGTATATTTACTGAGCACCTGATTAAAGCGGCTGTAGATATTGCGGCAGGTCTCGCGCAACAGGTATTGCGAAAGCTTCAGAGTTTCAATGTGTTCCTGGTGACGGGTAGTTTGGGACGCCATGGCGTCTACCTGGTCGCGTAGTTCCTGGATCTCGTTTTCCCGCTGACGAATATCCTCTTTTGCCTGGTTCAACTGCTCGATGCGTTCATGGGACTCCTCAATGATGCGTTGATGGCGGCCAATCTCGGTGGCAATCGACTCGCGAAGGTCGCCTACGCTGTTCATACAGGCATTTAACATATCCAGTAATTTGTCCTGCTCGGTGGCCAGGGATAACTGGTTAATAAATGGCTGTCCCATGCCCTGGGTATAGGTTTTTAATAACTGGGAGATGCCTTCGTTGTTGAGTTTTTCTAGCCCCTCAACCAGTGTTGTGAAAGGTAGATCATCGGCATCGTCAATCAGTTTTGCGCGGGCCTTGATATCTTCCAGCTTGTCCAGCACCATTGATTCACGTTGTTTGAGTTGTCTTATGCGTCGACTGATGCCCATCGACATAAAGATAAGGATGGCTGTAAACACGCCAAATCCGATTGCGGCCATCTGTAACAGGTGATTGCGCTTGTCTGACCAACTACCAAACATATCGGTCAGTAGATTGGTGAACCACTCGGCAGTATGTGAGTCTGTGTTAAAACTCAGTTGCCACCAGCCCAGCAGGTTGAGTAATGCCAGCGCGACGCCGGCCAGAATAAACAGTTGCGCGCCAAAATTTTTCAATCGTAGCGAGCTGATCTCACGGGCAATGTTCTTGCGTTGCACCGGCAGTGGTTTTTCTGTTTCCAGCTCGCTGTTATTCGCATTGCTTTCACCCAGCAGGGTCGCCAGTTGAATACGATAGGAATCCATCCGGTCCTGTACGTCCTCAAAGGCATCCAGACGATCGCCGAGTTCTTTTATGTACAGATTGAGATCGCTGTGTTCGGTGCAAAGGTCGCTATCCGTTTCGATCTGCTGGCAGGAGTCACGCATAACCTGCATTTGTTCGTCGAGCGAATCAATCATTTCCCCCCAGCGCTTAAGAGAGGTGTCCAGGCCAGTGGTGGCCAGTGCCTTGCCCACCTGCTGTACCTTTGGACAGCCTGACTGGATATCATCGGCCGCCTTGTCCAGCTGATAGGCAGCCGCCTCGGTTTCCCTTATCCGGTCATTACAGGCACGGCGTTCCTGTTCAATGTCGTCCAGGGTTTGCTCAGAGATGTCCAGCTTGTCGATGCGCTTCAACAGGCCTTCAACTTCAATTTCAATGTCGGCTATTCGGTCGCGCTCGGATTCAACATCGTGTTCCAGTTCGTTGAGAACGTCCTCCAGATCAGTGGCCCCGGCGATAGCCTTAATGGTGTCTGACTGTGAGTGCGGAGTAGAGATCTCCCGCTGCGCCAGGTACAGGGCATCGAGGTATTGCTGGAAGTCAAAACCACAGACTTCATAGACGGCCTCCTCCACGGAATGCGGGCCGGTGACAAAGGGCTCATCCTCGCCATCACGAAACATCTGCGCGGCGTGGGTGCCCTTGTAGTCCAGCGAGCGTTCGATGCGATAGACCTGGTTATCATTGGCGACGAACTGCAGTTCTACCTGGCAACTGTTTTCATTCCAGCGAATAATTTTTTCAAGCTTATCTTCCGGCACCGAAAAGGTGCGGCCAAACAGGGCGAAGCAGATCGTTTCGACTACCGCCGTCTTGCCGGATTCATTGCGCCCGGAGATCGCGATCAGGCCTTTTTCCGGTATACCGTTGAGGACCAGGTGACTGTATTTCAGGACATTTTGTGAACGGAGATTCTGGATGATCATGAGCCATGACCCCGTTTTTCAAGACGACGAAGCACCAGGTCGACGGCCTTGTCGAACTGCTCAGCATTGAACTCGCTATCCGCACTGCTTTTGCGGGTTTTTTCTTCCTTGATGAAGTCATTGAATTCATCAAGGGCACTGCGGCGCATAAAGCGCTGCTTGACCCCAAGCCATGACAGAATCGACATTAAACCACTCCCTCAGATATTGTCGTTTAGCGGCCTGTCGCGAACCCGTCACCGGATCTGCGCAGCCGCCAGGCAAACAGACCGGGCATTCTACACGTTTAATCACGTACTGATAAAGTGATAGACGAGGTTTCAGCCGCAGCGCAGATTTCCCTGTTTTTCTCATGGCTGCCCAATTAACGCTTCACCGGGGTACAATCATCAACTCGTATCGTTACCGGGATTTCTGTGCGCCTGCAGCAAAATATCTTTCTGTGGATTGCGGTGAGTGCCATCTTGCCACTTACCATTGTCATCCTTGCACTGACCCTGTATGGCGAACGCCTGTACCGTCAGCAGGTCGCACAGGAAATCAGCGCCAGCCTGAGCAATATCAGCACGGATATGGAGCGTAGCCTGGCCTACGAGCGTAGTATCGTGCTGCGTATCGCCTCTTCCTTTGCCATGCGGCAATATTTGCCAGTGCTCGGCGGGGCGCGTAGCGGGGAAATGCATGCAGAGTTCAATGCACGCACCGACAGGCTGAACCGATTTCTGTTGTCATTTCACGACATCCTGCTGGGTCAGGGGACGTTCCGTGTGCTCGACCTGAAGGGCAATACCATGGTCAAGGTAGGCTTTGGTCGTATCACGCCGCCATCATTTGACGGGTTTGAGAGTTTCCCCTATGCCGAGCAGGAACGTGGGCTGATTGGGGATATCTTGCCAGGTGAGCCAGAGGACCTGAAGCCTGCCGAGGTTAATTTCCTGACCCTGGTAGGGTCTGCTGAGAACAGGCCGTTGCTTGATGGTGTGGTGCCATTGATCCATGAGGGGGAACGGGTAGGTTACCTGGTCAGTAGCCTGACGGGACTGCAGCTGGACTATATATTACAGCTGGCGCCAAGACCCTATCACGGTAAATTGAGTGTAATCGAGATTAATCCAGATGCGCCCGCGCGGCATGGTCGAATTCTCTACGATGAAGCGCGCCCCCGGTTACTGGCCGAATCGATAGACTCTGTTGCCACTGCGTCAACGGCCCTGATGAGCGCTATTCAGGAATTCCCGGATGGCGCACTGGTGGATAGTAATGGCAGGACAACAACCTATTATTCCGAGACCTTCCCCTACCCGGATCGCCTGCTGAGCTGGGTCATCGCAATGCAGGTCGATGACAAGACTGTTGCCAGGCCGTTCCAGCAACTGCGCTGGGGTATTCTGATCTTTTCCATACTGCTGCTGGCGGTCAGCCTGCTGGTGGCGCAGTTTGCTGCTGGCAAGGTTGCCAGGCCACTGGCATTGTTGATTGAAAACTTTCATGCCATGTCAAAAGGTGAACACACTCGCAGCCTCCCCAGGATGCAAATGGAAGAGTTGAATGAACTGAGCAAGGCATTTAACGAAATGCAGGAAAATCTGGGTAGCGCTGAAGAAGAGCGGGATCGCGCCCGGGACATGATGATCCAGAACGCCAAGTTGGCCAGCATTGGCCAGTTGGCTGCAGGTATCGGCCATGAGTTAAATAACCCGCTGAATAACATTCTTTCCTATGCCAGTTTGATCCGCAGGGAGGCCGACTCGGATGCGGAGGCTGTGTGTAAGGATATCGAGGCGTTGAGAGACGAGGCAGAACGAGCCAGTAAAATCGTGCAGGGTATTCTGGGTTTTTCCCGGCAGATGCCGGCCAGTTTTACCGAGTTCCCGGTACTGGCCTGGCTGCAGCAATCGATCGACCTGGTACAGGCCACGGCGCTAAAAAAGTCGGTCGATATCCGCTTGCATGGCAGTGAAGATTACCGGATCAATGCGGATCGCGGCTTGTTGCAACAGGCCCTGATCAATCTGCTTATCAATGCGATTCAGGCGAGTCCGCAAAATGCCACCGTCGATGTATTTGCACAAAAGCAGAATTCTCATCACCTTATCCGGGTGGAGGACGCAGGCAAGGGCATTGATGATGATGCCCTTGAGCATTTGTTCGAACCATTTTTTACCACCAAGGATGTCGGCGAGGGTAGTGGTCTGGGTCTGTCAATAACGCTGGGCATCGTTGAACAACATCAGGGTGCACTGCAGCTTGAAAACCGATATAACGAGAATGACGGGGTGATCGGGGTTAGTGCGACAATGGCCTTACCAATAACGATGGAAGAAGATAAAGCATGATCGAAGACCAGCCGCAGGTATTGTTCGTTGATGATGACAGCAAGGCGGGCGAGTTATTTTTGCGTTTTTGTATCGACGAGGAATTTGAGCCACATGTGTTTCAACGGGCGGCGGATGCGCTGGACTTTTTACGTCAGCATGGCGCCGCGGTTGTTGTCACCGACCTGAGCATGCCCGGCATGGACGGGCTGGCCCTGATGGAAGAGATACAGCGTATCGACCCTGATACAGCCATGATTATGATGACCGGTTTTGCCACGGTGGATGTGGCCATAAAGGCGATGAAGCTGGGGGCGGTTGATTTCCTGAAGAAGCCATATGATATGGATGTCCTGATCGCCATTATCAGGCGTTGTGTCAGAACGGGTACGCTGAAACGTGAAAATCGCCTGCTCAAGCGGCAGTTGAATCACGAACGTCAGCATCTGGGCATGATTGGCAAGTCATCCGCCCTTCGGTCTGTGCAGGGTATTATTGAAAAGATTGCCGATATCCGTTGCCATGTCATTATCGAAGGTGAGTCAGGCACCGGCAAGGAACTGGTCGCCAGGGCCATCCATGAGCAATCGCAGGATGCAGACAGGCCATTCGTGGTTATTGATTGTGGTGCCATGACCGAATCACTACTGGAAAGCGAGTTATTCGGCCATGAGAAGGGGGCATTTACCGGTGCCGCGCACAGTAAAAAGGGCTTGCTTGAAACCGCTTCTGGCGGAACGGTTTTTCTGGATGAGATTTGTAATATCTCCGATGCCATGCAGGTCAAGTTACTGCGCGTTGTACAGGAGGGGCAGGTAACCCGGGTTGGTAGCCTGCAACCGATCAGTGTGGATTTGCGATTCCTGGCAGCGACCAATCAGAATATGGAACAAATGGTGAGCGAGGGGCGATTTCGCGAGGATCTGTACCATCGCTTGCATGTCATCAAGATATCCATACCGCCGTTGCGTCAGCGCCCGGAAGATATCCCGCTGCTGACACAGCATTTTATTGCTGAATTTGCGCAACGTTATTCAAGGGATGTGACCTCGTTCGACGCAAAGTCCATGCAACGTCTTTATGAGTATCCCTGGCCAGGGAATATTCGGGAGCTAAAGAACATTATCGAGCGACATGTCGCCCTGGCCGAATCGGAGCCAATGACGATTGAATTTCCGGATCTTGTCCATACCGAGGTCTCGTCTGTGATGCCGGATATCAGTGACTGGCCTAGCCTTGGCGAACTCGAATATCGCTACATACAACAGGTGCTGGCGCATACCGGAGGTAATCGTGAGCAGGCAGCGGAATTACTTGGCATCAATAAGTCCACACTGTGGCGCAAGCTGAGGTAGCTGTTTCATATTGCAAAATGCAATGAGCGAATGGGGCGATAATGTTGCATTTTGCAATTATTTGTTTCTGCTATCGGGTTGATGTTTTGTAACCCATTGAATGTAAAGAATATTGTGGTTTTGGCATTGTAATTGCTCCATACATCACTGAACACAAGTTCGTTTACTAACGCAAAATATAAAATCGGAGTTTTCTACAATGACAATGAAACGCAGAATGTTTCTGAAAGGCTCTCTGGCTGCCGGCACAGTAGGTGTTGCAGTTGGCGCGGGTCTGTTAACCCCAGGTAGCGTATTGGCTGCATGGCCAAAGGCTGCAATGGAAGCCAAAACTGTTGACGATGCGCTGAAAGGTGTTGGCATGAGCGGTTTTGCCCAGAGCGATGACATCAAGATCAAGGCGCCTGATATCGCCGAGAACGGTGCAGTTGTTCCTGTAACAGTTTCTACCAGCATGACTGGTGTTACCAACATGGCTATTGTTATCGCCAAAAACGGTACTCCCTTGTCTTCCACCTATGACCTGGGTAAAGGCGCGCAAGCCTATATCTCTACCCGCGTAAAGATGGGCAAGACCAGTGATGTAATGGCTATTGTCAAGGCTGGCGGCAAGGTGCTGGCTAACAAGAAAGAAGTCAAAGTCACCATCGGTGGTTGCGGCGGTTAATTTCGAGCTGACTCTTTTTCGACAATATAATTACAGGAGCTATAAAAATGGCTAAGAAGTCCCTTAAAGTTAAGGCCAAGGCGAAAGGCAGTGCAGTTACTGTTAAGGCCTTGATCAGTCACCCAATGGAGACTGGTCTACGTAAAGACAAGAAGACCGGCAAGATAATCCCTGCCCACTTTGTTCAGGAAGTAACCGCAGTCCACAATGGCAACAACGTTTTGACTGCCAACTGGTCTGGTGCTATTTCCAAAAATCCTTACCTGTCATTCAAATTTGATGGCGGCAAGAAAGGCGATACCCTGAAAGTCAGCTGGGCTGACAACAAGGGTGGTGGTGATTCGGTCGAAGCCAAGATCAAGTAAGTAGAAGTTTTTCTTGATCACCAAGGGCGTGGCGGGTTTTCCTGTCACGCCCTTTTTTATGTCCATGGATGGACAGGCCGTTCTCGAACATCCTGTTCTTCACGGCACTTGACCATCCATGGTCGGCGTATGCCGCGAGAGGCACGACTACATGGATGTAGGAGTTAGGGCGACGCAGGATGCCAAAGCCGAGGACGCCGAAGCGGCGATGGTCAGGGATGACCGGGCCTTTCTTGGTCTCCCTGTCCTTCACGGTACTTGTACATTAGTTGGATGGTGTGTGATAGACCTCTCCCAGGTTAGTCTATACTGCTGAACAAGACTCGAAATATGATCAAGAGGTTTTCTTGATAACGGCAATCATGCCGGTGACACGGGATAATATGTCTCACTACGTGAGCAGGAGAAGAGCGATGTCAGAAAGTGTTTACAAAATAGTTGAATTAGTGGGTACAAGCACGGAATCCTGGGAGAGAGCAGCCGCAGCGGCCATTGAGCTGGCAGGAAAGAGTTTACGAGATTTACGGATTGCGGAGGTATCATCGCTAGACATGCAGCTTAAAGATGGACAAGTAGAGGCATATCGGGCGAAAGTTAAGGTCTCGTTCAAATACGAGAGCGCCTAGATCACCGTTTAACAACGGGTTCCAGTTGACGCCTGCGCGTTAACAAGGATCGAGCTGGGTTGTTAACGGACTATTTCCATAAAGGCCGTGAAGTACGTTTATGGCTGATTGTTAGCCAGGTTATCCTGTTCAGTTAATGTCCCGGTATGCGTTAAGCGTTCGCAGCAATCGGCTTCTCTCCATGCGCTGGTAATCAGTTCTATGTAGAACTCTATAAAGCCAGCGCGTCCTTCAATTTCTCTGCCAGCTCAGGCACGGTCGTACCATGCTGGGCCAGTGATTGAATAACTCCGTTCTTGCCGATGACATAAACCGTGGAGGAGTGATCTACCGAATATCCCATGGCCGAATCTTCCATAGGCACAATTTTGTACATTGCACGGTAGCTCCAGGTAACATCATCAATCACTTCTTTTTTATCCGTTAAACCAAGCATGCCCGGGTAGAATGCGTCAGCATAAACTGCCAGTTTTTTCGGTGTATCGCGTCCGGGATCTACACTGACAAATACCGGCTGAATCTGCTGTTGCTGCTCGTCACTGAGTTGCCTGATGGCGCTTGCGAGCTGGCCCAGACTGGTGGGGCAAACGTCCGGGCAGGAGGCGTAACCGAAATATAAAGGCACAACCTTACCCCTGAGATCTGAAAGCGATACCGGTCCCTTGTCTGACTGCAGGGTAAAGTTTCCGCCGATAGTGGTGATACCTGGGGGCGTCTTCTTGCCCTGTGATTTCATATAATTAGCGGCGACTACGCCTAATATCAACGCACTAATGGCGAGGATAACAAGTGGCAGAGTCTGGCTTTTCTTCCGGGGTGTTTTTGCTGACATACTTTCTATTGGATAGCTGAGATGGATTTTACAGGAACCTTGACCTGGGTCTGGCTGCCATCGGCAAATAATAACTCTATAGTGATTTCATTGCCTTCAGTGATGGCCCCCTGCAAGCCAATGAGCATGATGTGTAGCCCGCCGGGTCTGAGAACTTTCTGTTCGCCTGGTTTGAGGTGGAAATGTGCCATGCGTCGCATGCGCATCATGCCTTTCTCCTTGACGTGCGAGTGCAATTCAACATGGCGGGCAGCAGTGCTTTTTGCATCGACCAGCAGGTGCTCCATTTTACCGTCATTATGAAATACCATGAAGGCGCCGCTCATTTTCATACCTGGAACGGCTGCCCGGGCAAAAGGTGCTTCAATGCGAATGACATCGCTTGCGAGTTCGTTTGCGTACAGGGGCTGACTAAATATAGCGATGATGCCGATTAAAAATAATCGCAGGGTTATCATGTGTCTGGTTTCTACAGTGGATTGTTAGATCGTGCTGGATCATAGGGGGCACATGCAGTAATGTCTATCGCCCATTCGGTATGGATAATTCACAGGTAAAGTATGGATATGGATTTCACTAGAGAGCCAGACGAGGAGATTGAACTGGGTTCCCTGGTCATTGAAACAGGAGAGATACCCGATGCCAGCGTGATCTGGCTGCATGGCCTGGGAGCAGATGGCCATGATTTCGAAGGCATCGTACCGCAATTGCTGATACCGGCATCAATGCCGACACGCTTTATCTTCCCCGATGCCCCCGTACGTGCCGTTACCATTAATGGTGGTTACATGATGCGGGCCTGGTATGACATCTATGAGGATATTTCTGCCGAAGCAGAACAGGATGAGGAAGGCATTAAATCGGCTGCGATACTGCTTTCACTACTGGTTGAACAGGAAATGCAGCGCGGTATAGCCAGCGAACGGATCATACTGGCAGGTTTCTCACAAGGTGGCGCGGTTGCCCTGTATGCCGGTCTGACATCAGATAAACCACTGGGCGGTGTGATGGCGCTATCGGCTTACCTGCCGCTGCATGATCAACTTACCAGGGTGAGCACCAGGCCGGGTAATGTACCCTCGGTATTTATGGCGCATGGGCAGCATGATGCTGTGATTCCGCTGCCTTATGCCAGGGCTTCATACGAACAGTTAAAGACGCTCGGTGTGCCTGTTGACTGGAATGTCTATGCCATGGAGCACAATATGAATGCGGAAGAAATCTTTGCGATCAGGGAATGGCTGATCGAAAGGCTGGGTTCCTGATTACCTTCTGGCCAGATCCCTGTTTTTCAGTGTGACGATACGGCTGACGTAGCCCTGGGTTTCTTTCGGCAGGTGCTGCTTTAATTGCTTCCACTCGGACCGCTCCCTGGGTTGACTGGCGCGTTTGATTGCCCTGAGTACGCCACCGTAACCGGCGTTATAGCCGGCAAACGTGAGATATAAGCGTTGTTGAAACGAGTCAATGTCGGTTATTTTTTTATACAGGTAGCGATCGTAATAAATACCGGCGGCAATGTTCCAGCGGGGTTCATCGACATTCACAAACTGGGGGTTCTGCTCGCGGATTTCAGCAAAGGTTGCCGGCATGATCTGCATGACGCCTTTTGCGCCGACAGCGCTCCTGGCTTTATCCTGTAAGGCAGATTCTGCGATACCCTGTGCCTTGAACCAGCGCCAGTCGACATTGGGACCAAAGTAACGTTTGGCATATTTTCTAAAATGCGGGTCGTACTTGGTAGGCCAGGATTTTTCCTTTATAGCCATCGCATTGCTCATACCGGTCAGGCATATAATGCAGAGCAGGCTTGTAACAGAACTTCTCATGTCAGAACTGATCCGGTACTAATTCAGGCCCAGCCCAATGACCAGGCCGGTGGCGACACCGATACCAATAAACATGCCGGCCAGCATGGTGCCAATTGCTACATTACCGTTGTGTAGTTCTTCCGAGATCTCAAAGCAGAACATACGATTGAAGATCTTGCAGCCTATCCACATGGAAAAGATGGTCAGGGCAGAGCCAATAACGGCGTACAGAAAATTTAATATGACGGGATCAAGGTCACTCATCATTACTCCTCCTTGGTAATCAGGCAGGGAAGTTTAGCAGCCATTTGAAATGAGCGGGAATTTTCTATCCAATTAGTATTCGCTGGCGCGTTTAGCCGATCCCCTTACCGCCTCAACGGGATAACGGGCCTCATTAACCTCAATTTTTTCCCAGGCGGATTTGACCAGGTCAACATCTACCTTATCGGCAACACGGATCAGGAAAATCAGGATATCGGCCAGTTCCATGGCAACCTCCTGTTTCTTGTCGGCATCCAGGTTGCGACTGTCATCCTGGGATAACCACTGAAAGTGCTCAATCAACTCGGCGGTTTCCGCGATCAACGCCATGGACAGGTTTTTCGGTGAATGAAACTGGTCCCAATCACGATCACTGGCAAACCTGGCCAGGCGTGCGCGCAGGGTTTCCAGTGAATCTTTGGGCGACGTTTGATTGTCGGTCATGGCGATCGTCCGGGTTATATGAAATCAAAGGCAATCATAATGGCGATGCTCAGGCCTGTCACGACACCTGGTACAACAGCACTATAGTTTTGTACGAGCACGTTCAATCGCCGCACGCACCTGTTCCGGTGCGGTACCGCCGATGTGGTTTCGGGCGGCGATCGAGCCTTCCAGTGTCAGTACGGCAAAGACATCATCATCAATTTGTGAACTGAACTGCCTGAGCTCATCAAGGCTGCATTCAGACAGGTCCTTGTTGTTTTCGATTCCATAAGCAACAGATTTTCCAACAATCTCATGGGCATCCCTGAAGGCAACACCCTTGCGTACCAGATAATCAGCCAGGTCGGTTGCCGTGGAATAACCACGAAAAGCCGCCTCTCGCATATTTTTCGCATTGGCCCTGATTAGTGGCACCATGCCGGCGAACAGCTCAAGACAGATCTTTACTGTATCGATAGAATCAAATAGAGGTTCCTTGTCTTCCTGGTTGTCCCTGTTATAGGCCAGCGGTTGTGACTTCATAATGGTCAGCAGGCTGACCAGATTACCGGT
Organism: Gammaproteobacteria bacterium; assembly: GCA_026196145.1. Classification (GTDB taxonomy): domain Bacteria; phylum Pseudomonadota; class Gammaproteobacteria; order JAJDYQ01; family JAJDYQ01; genus JAJDYQ01. The sequence continues at coordinate 7,894 of JAPHTU010000201.1, read as the reverse complement.
GACACGACCGCTCTTGCCACGGATCAGTTCTGGCACATCCGGGTTTTTCTTCTGCGGCATGATGGATGAACCGGTGCAATAGCTGTCCGGTAATTCAATAAAATTGAATTGTGGCGAGGCCCATAACACCAGCTCCTCGGACATGCGTGAAAGGTGGGTCATGATGAGTGCGCTGGCCGACAGGAACTCAATGGCAAAGTCGCGGTCGCTAACGGCGTCCAGCGAGTTTTCGGTAATGGTATCGAAGCCGAGCAGCTCAGCAGTCATATTGCGATCAATTGGATAACTGGTGCCCGCCAGCGCGGCAGAACCCAGTGGCATCACGTTCACGCGCCAACGGCAGTCAACCATACGCTCGGTATCCCTGAACAACATTTCATGCCATGCCAGCAGGTGATGGCCGAAGGTGACGGGCTGCGCCGCCTGCATATGGGTAAAGCCCGGCATAATGGTATCGACATTGGTTTCAGCCAGGTCTATCAGCGCATGACGACACTGCTTTAATAGCCCGATAGTGTCATCGATAATATCCCTGAGATAGAGGCGGATATCGGTAGCGACCTGATCGTTACGGGAACGGCCGGTGTGTAATTTCTTGCCGGCTTCGCCAATACGGTCAGTCAGACGGGCTTCAATATTCATATGTACATCTTCCAGTTCACTGGACCAGAAGAAATCGCCGCGCTCGATATCCAGGCGAATATTATCGAGCCCGGTCAATATTGACTCCAGTTCATCCTCGGTCAGGATGCCGACACTGGCCAGCATACGTGCATGCGCCATCGAACCCTTGATGTCATGGGCATAAAGGCGCTTGTCAAAGCTGACAGACTCGCTGAAGGCCTCGACCAGGGTATCGGTTTGTTCGGCAAAACGCCCGCCCCAGAGTTTTTTATCGTCCTGTTGATCGCTCATATGTGTTCCCTTTCACAATTCCGCGATTATATCAGCGGTTTGACTTGCAAGCTGCGGCATTTAGCTAAACACTTGAAACATGAGGGGGCAATCGCAAACCGGTAATATGCTTGCAGATTTTTGCAGTGTGCGGGCCGTCCTGCTGGTTATCATAATTATGTGTTTACTTGCCATGGTTATGCTATTGATGCCGGGGCAGAGGATGATTGTTTCCTGGGCATCTCTGGGCATGCTGGCCATGTTCTTGCAGTGGCTGGGTCTGTTGAGTCTTACCGTGCTTTGCGTTTTAAGTCCGTTGCTCAGGCGCATGGGTATATTGTCAGGTTCAATATTGACGTTCGCATCAATACAACTGGTTACATTGGTCGTGAGTGAAGCCGCATACCAGCTAACCCAGTATTACGCGACTCTCGCGTATATGGCCCCGCAACAACATAGCCTTTTTCTGATGCGAAATCTGGCGATCAGTGTGATTATTAGCGGTATCGCCTTGCGCTATATGTATTTGCAACGACAATTGCAGGTACGGATAGAGGCAGAAAACCAGGCGAAAATTCAGGCCTTGCAGGCGCGTATACGGCCGCACTTTCTGTTTAATAGCATGAACACTATTGCGGCCCTGACCCACGTGGATGCCTATGCGGCAGAAAAGGCCATCCTCGACCTGTCAGAAATCTACCGGGCTACACTTAATGCTGACGACGCCATGACGACACTGGCAGAGGAAGTCGCGTTGACAAGGCATTATCTTGAAGTTGAAAAACTTCGCCTGCGTGAAAGGTTGAGCGTGGACTGGCAGATTGATGAAGATGCCCTGCAGGCAAGATTGCCCAGCCTGGTGATTCAGCCGCTGGTTGAGAATGCGGTCTACCATGGTATAGAACCGCGTCCGGACGGCGGTACTGTCAATATCCAGATCTGCCACAATGACAAGTTGCACATTACGATTACCAACCCCTTGCCCAGCAGGGGTGATGACACCGTCAGGCGGGGTAACCAGATGGCGATTCGAAACATATGTGAAAGGCTGAGGATTGCCTTTGGCAAGCAGGCGGCACTCAAGTCCTCGCAGGACGAGAGTGAGTATCATGTAGCCATAGAAATACCGGTAGAACGCATATGAGCAAACGTCGAATTCTGATCGTTGATGATGAGCCACTGGCCAGGGCCAGAATACGGCAGCAGGTGGAAGCGATTGGTGGCTACGAGGTTGCCGGAGAGGCCGAAAGCGGCTTGCAGGCGATAGAGATGACCGCCTCGACCCGGGCAGATATCTTGTTGCTGGATATCCGTATGCCCGGAATGAGCGGGTTGGAGGTTGGGCGGCACCTGTCAATGACAGAGCGCCCGCCGGCAGTGATCTTTACCACCGCCTATAGTCAGCATGCGCTTGAAGCCTTTCAGGCCCATGCCGTGGATTACCTGTTAAAACCGGTACGGGGGGAAAAGCTGGCCGCAGCGCTGGCGGCCGCACATAAACTATCACGGGCGCAAATCCGGCAGGTAGATGAAGACCTGGATAACAGTCGGCGCAGTCATATCTGTGCCCGGGTACGCGGTGATTTGCAATTAATCAATGTTGCGGACATTTATTACTTCAAGGCGGATTCCAAGTATGTCGAGGTGCGTCACAAGGATGGTGTGGTCCTCATCGAGGAATCCCTGGTATCACTGGAAAAGGAATTTGATGGGGACTTTTTCCGGGTGCATCGTAATGCACTGGTCGCGGCGGATTATGTCGATGGTTTACAAAAAGGGGAGGACGGGCATTCCCACGTGCATATGAGCGAGATACCGGAAACCATAGAGGTGAGCAGGCGACATCTGCCCGCTGTACGTGCGATGTTAAAAAGCAACGCATCCAGGGGTTGATGCCATGAGTAGTGAACTATCAGGTATTGATGTACTTGTTACCCGCCCGGTACATCAGGCAGAGGCCTTTTGTCTGTTGGTTGAACTGGCCGGTGGCCAGGCAATTCGTTTTCCCGTGATAGAAATTAAGCCGATTGCCCTGGATGCGGCGGCGGAATATGGACTGCAAAAATCCGCAGACTATTTGATTTTTATCAGTGCCAACGCCGTCCGCCTGGGGGTTGATGAAATGCGACGTGTGGCGCCGGAGCGACTCGAGCAAAGCCGCGTTATCGCCATCGGTAAGGCAACCGCGCACGGGCTTCAAAGCGTGGGCATTGTGCCTGACCTTGTGCCGCCGAGCCCTTATAACAGCGAGTCGTTGCTGGGGCTGCCAGAGATGCAGAAAATTAGTGGTCAGCGCTTTACTATTATCAAGGGCAAAGGTGGCAGGACCTATCTGATGGAGCAGCTTCGGGCACGTGGGGGCATCGTGCATGAGGTTGATATCTATGTGCGGATCAAGCCGCAGCAAAGTAATGCGGCACTCAGCAAGCTGACTGAAAGTCAGCGGGCGGTTGTTTCTGTTACCAGCGTAAAGGGACTGCACTACCTGTTCGAGATGGCATCAGTTGAGCAGGCTGAATGGTTGAAACAGCACGCCTATTTTCTGGTGCCGGGAGAAAGGGTGGCAGAGGCCACCCGCGATCTGCATATCCGGCACGCGCCGATTATTGCTGAAAATGCGACGGATCAGGTGATGTTTGCAGCCCTGCTGAAATTGATTTGAATCGATCTGCCAGGGCCTTGCGTGTTGCCGGGTCCGGGTAACCGTCGGCAATCAGGCCGGATGAAGTCTGAAAGGCGCTTAACGCAGCACGTGTATTGGGACCCATCACGCCATCGGGTTCACCGGCATCAAATCCCAACGAGTTTAATCGGCTTTGTATTTGCTTCAGCGCCGGCAGGCTTAATGGCCTCTCTGCCAGTGAGGGTGGTCTGCTGAGTGGGCCAAGGCCGGCTATCTGGTCAGCCAACAGGCCTACGGCAATGGCATAGGATTCACTGCGATTCCACTTCATGATGACATCAAAATTCGGGTATACCAGAAAGGCGGGGCCTGTGTGTCCGGCGGGAACGAGTATGGATGCCCGGCGCTCAATGTCTGGTAGCGGCGAGCGATTGGTTTTGGTGACACCCAGGCTACGCCAGTAGCTGACTGGCTGCCTGTTGCTGAGGCCGCTTTCGGCGTAGGGGAAATCATCCGGCAGCCGGACTTCCCGTCCCCATAGTTGTTCTGCATGCCAGCCCAGGTGCTTAAGAAAATTGGCGCCGCTGGCCAGGGCGTCTCGTTTACTGTGCCACAGATCAATTCGCCCATCGTCGTCACCATCAATCGAGTATTGCTGATAGGCCGATGGCATAAACTGGGTGTGGCCCATGGCACCTGCCCAGGAGCCCCTCATTTGTGCGGGTGTAAATGATTCACGCTCCATGAGCGACAGTGCGGTAAACAACTCATCGGTGAAATAGGCGCTGCGGCGTGGATCACAGGCAAGTGTGGCCAACGAACTCAGGGTCGGCATCTTTCCCAGGTGTCTACCGAAGTTCGTTTCCAGCCCCCAGAAGGCAATCAGGTAACGGCCGGGTACACCGTGCTGCTTGGTTAGCTCAGCGAGAAAATCGCTATATTGTTCGAGTAAGGCCTGGCCACGATCGATGCGCGCAGGTGTTACGCGCTTATCCAGATACTGGGCCAGGGTTTGGGTAAACTCGGGTTGTGCCCGGTCATAGCGGATAATATCTGGCAGGTGCCTGAGCGACGGGATAACCTTATCAACTGTGGAGGCTGACAGGCCGGCCGACCGGCCCTGCCGTTGCCAGTCGGCAATACACTCGCTGAAAAGACGTCCCTGTGCGCTGGCCAATGGTGAGCCAAATATCAATAGAGTTAGAATTAATGCCCTGGTCGTCATACGCATTCTCTCCCTGAATGCACATCCGGAAGCGGATTATGCGTGCAGGCCCAAGTGGACTGCAATCGATACTTGAAGAACGGTTTCTATAATTGATTTTGCGACTTGGATCGGGTTACTCAGCACCCTCTTTCTGCGCAGCGGTGACATCAGGATCATCAGCGAAGTCAAAGGCGTCGGAAAATACCTTGTTTTCCGGCAGACCATGCGCATGGAAGGCATCCTTGGCGGCATATATCATGGGCGGTGGGCCACTCATATAAACTTCGTAGCCTGACATATCGGGATAAGCCCGGGTGACGGCCTCGTGCACCCAGCCGGTTTCTCCCTGCCAGTTGTCTGATTCCTCGGGATCAGATAGTACTGCCGTGAATTTGAGCTGTGGGTGATCTGCCAGCCACTGGTCAATTTCGTCCTGCAGGTAGACATCCTTTTTGGCGCGCGTGCCCCAGAAAAGATGTACGGGACGGTCGATGCCGGTATCGAATATATGTAACAGCATGCCGCGTAGTGGTGCCATGCCGGTGCCACCAGCCATCATAATAATCGGATCATCATTGTCTTCGCGTAAGTAAAAGGTACCGAGTGGCCCTTCTATACGGATCAGGGCTTTTTCCTTGAGTTCATCAAATACGATTGAAGTAAAGTACCCCCCGGGGACATGACGTATCTGGAATTCAAGGTACTCGTCATGATGCGGTGGGTTGGCCAGTGAAAAGGCACGTCGACGACCATCACTGAGGATAAAGTCGACATATTGCCCGGCGAGAAACTGCAGGCGATCTGCCGCCGGGATCTTGAGCTTCAGATGCACGACATCCTCGGCCAGTTTCTCGATACTGGCCACGCGCGCTGGCATCTTGCGGGACTCGATCCCCTTGGGCGTGTCGATAATTTTGACATCGATCGTCAGGTCGGATTTGGCGTGGGCCTGGCAAAACAGGGCCTTGTTGGCGGCAATATCATCATCGCCGAGCGCTGGTGGCTGGCCGTTCGGGTATTCAATGTCACCATCAACCAGTGTGCCTATACAGTTTCCGCAGCGGCCACTGCGACAGCCGTAGGGCATGGTAATACTCTGACGCAGCCCGGCATCGAGGACACTCTCGTCTTCATTGCATTCGAAGACCTGGTTTTTGTTTTGAATGGTAACTTTCATGGCGTTCTTTCAATAATACCCGAGTAATTTAGTCGGGAATTATGATGGGGGGTGAATCAGCTAATGGCAATAGCTGCGGGCAATAAAAAAGCTGCACGGAGCCGCTTTTATGGCGATGGATGGCCAGGCCGTTCTCGGGCGTCGTGTCCTCCACGGCACTTGTACATCCTGTACATCGGCCGATAAATGCTCCTGCAATATTGGCACTTCCGCCGTCCATGGCGGTCGTATGTTGCGAGAGGAGCGACTACATGGATGTAGGAGTTAGGGCGACGCAGGACGCCTAAGCCGAGGACGCCGGAGCGACGATGTTATTTACTGGAATCTACGGCTGGCTGCCCTTGGAGTCCAGCCACTCGATGAGTGGTTGCCATTCCGCGCGAACTATTGCGGTGGCGGCGGGCGCCATTTCAAAAATTCCCAGGCCTTTATCGGCGGCACGCACGTAGTGCATGCTGTCGGAGAGCGCGGCGACATAGGGCTCGCGCAGATGGTCGAGAAATTCATCGAGTTGCCAGAACACCTTGGTGTTATCGCGGCCGCGGTTGGCCAGCAGGCAGATCTTGCCCTTGTGGGCGGCTATCGTATTGGTGTTTCTGATTTCCTTGATGTAATCAGCAGCGGCGCGCATATCGATGGGTGATGGCAGTACCGGAATGATAAAGGTGTGTGCATGACGAACCAGGTTGCTCAGGTCCTTGCCGTGAACTGATGCGGGGGCATCCATGATCATATAACCGGTGCCACGGCCCGGGTTAACCGTGCTACGACTGCCATCGATTCCCTGAATTTTTGGTTTGTTGATCGGCCTTGCCTTGAGCCACGCCAGGCTGGAGCCCTGGGGGTCGTAGTCGACAAGAGAAACTTTTTTGGCGGTAGAGGCGTAGTAACTCGCCAGGTTCGTGGCAATGGTGCTTTTACCGGAGCCGCCCTTGGCGTTAATGACCATGATGGTACGCATAACTAAAACCCTCTCTACCTTGTTGTTTTGGCAAAAGGTTAGCAGAGCCGCTTTAACAAAACCAGCTAAGGAGGTTAATTACATGGAAATTTCCCGGCGGCCGGGTTCAGGGTTTGCCTATAACCCCAATTCATCCCATATTTCATCAATCCGAGCTTTAACCTCGTCGGTCATGTGTATGGGACGGCCCCATTCGCGGTTGGTCTCGCCGGGCCATTTATTGGTTGCATCAAAACCGATTTTAGAACCCAGGCCGGATACCGGTGAGGCAAAATCAAGATAGTCGATGGGTGAGTTCTCGATTATGGTCGTGTCACGGGCAGGATCCATGCGCGTGGTCATTGCCCAGATGACGTCCTGCCAATTGCGCACATCGACATCATCATCCGTGACGATGATGAACTTGGTATACATAAACTGCCGCAGAAAGGACCAGATGCCCAGCATGACCCGCTTGGCATGACCTGCATACTGCTTTTTCATGCTGACGACCGCCATGCGGTAGGAGCAGCCTTCGGGTGGCAGGTAAAAATCAACAATCTCCGGGAATTGTCGTTTCAGTATCGGTACAAATACCTCATTCAGGGCCACGCCAAGGATGGCCGGTTCATCGGGTGGTCTACCGGTATAAGTACTATGGTAGATAGGCTCGGTGCGAGTCGTTATACGCTCAATGGTGAAGACGGGAAAGGTTTCGGTCTCATTGTAGTAGCCGGTGTGGTCTCCAAACGGGCCCTCAACCGCCGTTTCTTCAGGGTCGATAATGCCTTCGAGGATGATTTCTGCCGTGGCGGGTACCGTTAGTTCAGAACCCATACATTTGACCAATTCGGTTTTTGATCCCCTGAGCAGGCCAGCGAAGGCGTGCTCGGACAGCGTGTCCGGGATTGGCGTGACAGCCGCCAGGATGGTTGCCGGATCGGCTCCCAGGGCAACAGCGACCGGGAAGGGCTCACCCGGGTGAGACGCCTGCCAGTCACGAAAATCCAGCGCCCCCCCGCGGTGTGTCAGCCAGCGCATAATCACCTTGTT
>JAPHTU010000347.1 GCA_026196145.1 Gammaproteobacteria bacterium | reverse complement strand
CTCCGGTCGTGCTACCAAGGGCAGCGATATTGAAGAGACCGCCCTGAATACCAATCTGGAAGCCTCTGATGAAATCGCCCGGCAGTTACGGCTCCGTGACAGTGGCGGCCTGGTCGTCATCGACTATATCGATATGAGTGCCAACCGTAACCAGCGGGCTGTTGAAGAACGCCTGCGCAAGGCCCTGTCGATGGATAAGGCACGCACCCAGATCGGCAAGATTTCCCGTTTTGGCCTGCTGGAAATGTCACGGCAACGCCTGCGTTCATCGCTTGGAGAATCCAGCTATCACACCTGCCCACGCTGCAATGGTCAGGGTACTATCCGCAGTGTCGAGTCACTGGCCCTATCAATACTTCGCCTGATAGAAGAAGAAGCCATGAAAGATAGTACCGGGCGTGTTGTCGCACAGGTGCCTGTCAGCATTGCAACATTCCTGTTAAACGAAAAGCGCCGTGCTATCGCACTACTGGAAGGTCGTCACAGTACACAAATTACATTGGTGCCAAATATAACATTGGAAACACCACGTTATGAGATCACCCGTGAGCGTGAAGACGAAAGCGCACAAAGCACCGCTCGCAGCTATACACAGGCCAGCGACTTTTCTGAAACAGATGAAACACTCAGTTCTGAAGAAGAAATCGCACCGGCACTCAAACCTGCTGTCAGAAGCATCAAGCCTGTGGGTACAGCACCCGAGCGCGCCAAACCCGAAGAGCCGAAGAAGGAAGAAGGTACCGGCCTGATCAAACGCCTGTTTAGCGGCATATTCGGTGAAGAGAAAAAAGAGGAAGAGACACAAGAAAAAAGCAAGGAGCGTCAGCCTAACCGCAACCGTAACAGAAACCGCAACAGAAACCGACGCCGCTCATCCGGTGAGAACCGCCAGCGTCAGGGCAAGGAATCCGATAACAAGTCCGCCACATCCGAAACCAAAGGTGAGACAGGCAAGCCTTCCAAGCGTCGACGTAGAAGCGGTCCTCGCCAACAAGGCAAAACTGACGACAAGCAACAACAAGACGGCAAGGCAAAGCCTGCTGAGTCAGCGAGCAATAAAGACAAGGACAATGACGGTAACAAACAGGAAGGCCAGGCAAAAACCGGCCAGCGTCGTGGCCGCCGTCGTGGCCCTCGCCGCAGCAACAAAGCATCAGAGGGTTCAGCTGACAATGTACAGTCCACAGCGAGCAAGACGAACGCTAAACCTGAAGGTTCAGCAGCAGGCAAACCGTCAGCGAACCCAACTGATAATGCACAGCCCACAGCAAGCAAACCATCAGCGAGCTCTGCCGATAATGCCCAACCCAAGGCGAGCCAGGCAGACAATAAACCGGAAGGTTCAGCAACAAGCAAATCGTCAGCGAACCCTGCCGATAATGCTCAACCCAAGGAGAGCAAGACAGACAGTAAACCGGAAGGTAAACCAGTGGGCAAACCACCAGTGAGCCCAACAGACAATGCACAGCCTGCGGCGAGCAAGGCGGACAATAAACCGCAACGCGGTATATCCGGTAGCGTTGAAGCCAATAAAGCCGAATCGAAGCCGGCACAGGAACCTAAAAGTACACCGGCACCGAAACAGGAAAAGCCGGTAGCTACGACTGAATAGATTCCACGAAGGAGAAGGACGTTTGGGGCTATAGTTTAAATAGCCCCAAACTATTACTGTCTACAGAACAATCATATATCTACATACTAAAGTTTCCACTACTGATATAAACCTTACATAGACGGCAACAAGCTGATCAGGACAACTGATACCTTTCAATAATCTCGTCCAGCAATCCGCGCGACCCTGCTTCCACCATGTCAAACACCTGATCAAAACCACTTGCACCGCCATAATAGGGATCCGGCACCTCCCGGCTCGCAACAGAAGGCGCAAAACTCAGGAACATCTTTATCTTCTCGTGATGTTCCGGTGAACTGCTACTGATTAAACTATCGTAATTATCCCGATCCATTGGCAGGATATAGTCAAATTCCTCAAAGTCTGATGCCTTCACCTTCTGGGCACGCAAATCTGACATGTCCAGGCCACGCTGCCGGGCGGTTTGTTGCGCACGGCTATCCGGGGGTTCGCCTACATGATAGGCAATCGTGCCAGAGGACTCGATATAGATATCATCCGCATAGCCCTCATCCTGCACCAGCTTGCGAAATACACCATGTGCAGTGGGAGAACGACAGATATTGCCCATACACACAAACATCACCTTAACCTTCATTTTATCTTTCCCGGAACCAAGTACGTGCATTGTATGAAATCAGGACCGGATTCGTAAGAACAACTTGTCTCAACGCCGTCATATGGGACAATACGCGGCCCACGCCTATTCAGCAGTTTTGCAGTTACGATGTCTACATTCAGCACACCCACCCTGGACCTATCCTCAACAAGACACTACCGTTGGGGACAGCTATATGGTTGCAGCTACGGGCTGGCCGTGCGTAAGGCCGCCCTGTCGATTGACTCACCCCTGCTGATACTGGTCTCTGGCAGCCAACAACTGGATGAGTTGCTTGATCAACTGCACTTTTTCCACGAATCGAAAGATTTACCTGTACTGGCATTCCCTGACTGGGAGACGCTGCCTTACGATACCTTTTCACCACACCAGGATATCGTCTCACAAAGACTGGAGGCGTTAAGCGCCCTGCCACAGCTCAGGCAGGGTCTTGTCATTACGACCACAGCGACCCTGATGCAGCGTATTTCGCCGCCCGAATACGTGCAATCACATGCACTGGTTCTCAATAAGGGCCAACAGCTTGATATCGGCAGCTTTCGAACCCAGCTCGATAATGCCGGTTACTACTGCGTGCCCAAGGTAACACAGCATGGTGAATTCGCAGTTCGCGGTTCACTGATCGATATATACCCTGCTGGTAGTCAGCAACCCTATCGTATCGATTTGTTCGACGATGAGATTGAGTCTATTCGCACCTTTGATGAAGGCACCCAGCTCACCATTGAAGAGATCGAAGCCATCCAGCTATTGGCCGCACGTGAGTATCCACTGGATGAAGCCGGCATTACCCTATTTCGTCAGGGATTTCGTCGTGAGTTTGAGGGCAACCCGAAGGACTGCCCTATCTATAACGATATCAGCGATGGCCTGGCCAGTGCTGGTGCCGAATATTATTTGCCGCTGTTTTTTGAATCGACAGCGACCCTGTTTGACTACCTGCCTGGCAATACCACCTTGATGACGCTGGATGATGCATTAAGCGACACTGAGGAATATTACGCACAAATTGAAGAACGTTACGAAGTACATCGTTACGACCCGCAACGCCCCATCCTGCCACCAGCCAGCGTCTTTGTAACACCTGATGAAATCACCCGGGCATGTGCGCCACTAAACCGGATCGACCTGCAGCATTACACCCATGAACAGGAAAACCGGATTACCAGTAATTTCTCGACTACGGCAGTGCCGGATATAAAGATCAATGCACGTGCAGAAGATCCTGCCCGGTTGTTGAAACAATTCATCGATTCGTTTGATGGTCATATTCTGTTGACCGCCGAGAGTGCCGGCCAACGCGAAATGTTACAGGAGTTACTGGCCGGATTCGGTATACATCCACAGCCCTGCAAGTCCTGGCATGAGTTTATTAACAACCCGGCCAGGCTATGTCTGACCGTTGCGCCTTTTAGTGAAGGTGTTTTGTTCAAGGCACAGTCCATTGCCATCATCACTGATCAACAGATACTGGGCAAACGTTCCCGACAACTATCCTCGCGCCGACGTCAGCGTCAGGCTGAAAGTGTATTTAACGATCTGGGTGAATTACATATCGGCTCACCCGTTGTGCATGAAGAACAGGGCGTTGGCCGCTACCTTGGATTACAAACACTGCACGTGAATGACTACGCAGAAGAATTCCTGACACTCGAGTATGCCGATAATGACAAGCTGTACGTACCGGTTGCCTCGCTGCATTTAATCAACCGTTATAACGGTGGCCCGGAAGAAAGTGCGCCATTACATCGACTGGGTAGTGAACAGTGGCAGAAAGTCAAACGCAAGGCCGTAGAAAAGATACGTGATGTCGCTGCAGAACTCCTGGATATCTATGCAAGACGTGCGGCACGGCCCGGCTTTGCCTACCCGTTTGATCCTGTTGAATACGAGGCCTTTGCTGACAGTTTCCCGTTTGAAGAAACCGAAGACCAGCACAATGCCATTCAGGCCGTCATCGAGGATTTACGATCCGGCTCACCAATGGACCGTGTCGTATGCGGCGATGTCGGTTTCGGCAAGACCGAGGTTGCCATGCGTGCCGCCTATGTTGCCGCCCATGCAGGCAAACAGGTCGCAATATTGTCCCCAACCACCCTGCTGACCCAGCAACATTTCCAGAACTTCAGTGACCGCTTTGCTGACTGGCCGGTCAAGGTCGATGTGCTCTCGCGGTTTCGCAGCAAGAAAGAAACCGACAAGACACTGAAACAACTGGCTGATGGCAAGGTAGACATTGTCATCGGCACACACAAGCTGTTACAAAAAGACGTCAAGTTCAAGAACCTGGGACTGTTGATTATTGATGAAGAACACCGCTTCGGTGTGCGTCAGAAAGAGCAGCTGAAAAAGTTACGTAGTGAAGTCGATATGCTGACGCTAACGGCGACACCGATTCCACGTACGTTAAACATGTCGCTATCCGGATTGCGCGATCTTTCCATCATCGCCACGCCACCGATGCAAAGACTGTCAGTTAAAACCTTTGTCAACGAATGGCGTGATTTAACTGTTCAGGAAGCCTGTTTTCGTGAGATCAAGCGGGGTGGTCAGGTTTATTTCCTGCACAATGATGTCAGCACCATCGAAAAAATGGCGGAAGATCTACGCAAGCTTGTCCCGCAGGCCAGGGTTGAGGTGGCGCATGGTCAGATGCGTGAGCGTGAGCTGGAAAATATCATGCTGGAATTCTACCATCGCAAGTTCAACATATTGGTATGCACCACCATCATCGAGAGTGGTATTGACGTAGCAACCGCCAATACCATAGTCATGAACCGTGCAGACAAACTGGGGCTTGCACAGCTTCACCAGTTGCGCGGACGTGTTGGGCGATCTCATCACCAGGCATACGCCTATCTCATTGTGCCGCCACGTAAGGCCATGTCAGCCGATGCGATCAAGAGAGTGGAAGCCGTAGAGTCACTCGAAGACCTGGGGGCCGGCTTTTCACTGGCCAGCCATGACCTCGAGATACGTGGCTCTGGCGAACTACTGGGCGAAGGGCAAAGCGGCCAGATTTCAGAGATTGGCTTTACGCTTTATACCGACCTGCTCAACCGTGCAGTTACGGCACTCAAGTCCGGCAAAACACCTGAACTTGATGAGGCCCTGGACCAGGGACCCGAAATCGAGCTGCATATCCCCGCCCTGCTGCCTGATGATTACCTGGCAGATGTGCATATGCGGCTAGTACTTTACAAACGTATCGCCAATGCTGCAGATGATGATGAACTGAAGGCACTGAAAGTCGAAATGATCGACCGTTTTGGCTTGCTCCCGGAGGCGGCCAATAACCTGTTCAAGACCACCACAATGAAGATTCAGGCCAAAGACATTGGTATCAGCAAGATAGCGGCCAATGAAAATAATGGGCGAATCGTGTTTATGGATCAGCCTGATATTGACCCCATGGTGATCATTAATCTCATACAACAGGCACCGCAGACCTATCAGTTTGATGGCAAGCAAACCTTGCGGTTTAACCTGTCGATGCCAACCGCAGACGAACGATTTAGTATGATCAACCGGTTGCTCGGACAACTCACCGTGAAAAAGGCTGCCTAATCAGGCAGAATGCGCCCATGAAATTATCAGTCATTTTTTTCAGCCTGCTGTTTTTCCCTGCCCTTTCCTCCGCTGCTTATGGTGAGCGCTGGTATAACGTCGAGGTCATCATATTTGCCTATAGCTCCGATATGGGCGTACAGGAAGAACACTGGCCACTGGAAACAGGCGTACCCGATATCAGTAACTCGGTATCACTGGTAAGACAGGATGACAGCGGCGAGCGCCTGCCGGGACAAGTCCTGGAATTCGAACAACTACCTTTTAAAATGTTATCCGGCGCACTCAGGCGTATGCAACGTTCGAGCCGCTATGATGTCATCTACGCCAATGCCTGGCGCCTGCCTGATCTGCCG
>JAPHTU010000264.1 GCA_026196145.1 Gammaproteobacteria bacterium | reverse complement strand
ATCACAGTTTCAACGCCTGCTCGGTGACGGTGCACGCATTGGCATGAACTTTGAGTACGCCGTGCAGCCCGAGCCGGAAGGCCTGGCCCAGGCGTTCCTGATCGGTAAGACATTTATCGGCAAGGAAAAGTCAGCGCTGGCATTGGGGGACAATATTTTCTTTGGTCATGGCATGCCGGAAATGTTGCGCAGGGCGGCAGCGCGTGAGACCGGTGCGACGGTATTTGGCTATCGGGTGAGTGATCCGCAACGCTATGGCGTGGTGGAGTTTACCGATACGGGCAAGGCGATCAGCATTGAAGAAAAACCACTCAAGCCTCGTTCACATCACGCGGTCACCGGCCTGTATTTTTATGACAATGACGTGGTAGATATCGCTGAGCAGGTCAGGCCATCGGCACGTGGTGAGCTGGAGATTACGGACGTGAATAACGTCTACCTGCAACGTGAGGCGTTGCACGTCGAACGATTAGGGCGTGGCACGGCCTGGCTGGATACCGGTACCAATAGATCTCTGATGCAGGCGGCGCACTTTATTCAGACACTACAGGAGCGTCAGGGCCTGATGGTCGGCTGCATTGAAGAGATTGCCTGGGAGCAGGGGTATATCTCGGATGAAGAACTGGAGGCGATCGCCATGACCATGGACAAGAATCGCTATGGCCAGTATTTACAGGGCCGACTGAAAGAGTAGCCACCCGAATGGAGTTCATCGAGACAAGCCTGCCTGGTGTGGTGCTGATCAAGCCAGATGTCTATCGCGACCCCCGGGGTTTTTTCCTGGAAACCTATAATGTCGAGAAGTACCAGGAAGTAATCCCTGATGTATTTGTCCAGGACAACCATTCCCTGTCTGCCCGCGATACACTCAGGGGGCTGCATGTGCAGAACCCCCATCAGCAGGGCAAGCTGGTCAGGGTGACGCAGGGTGAGGTGTTCGATGTGGCCGTCGATATCCGTGAGGGTTCGCCCAGTTTTGGAAACTGGCATGGTGAGCGATTATCGGCAGATAATTTCCTGCAGCTATATATCCCGCCGGGGTTTGCCCATGGCTTTTGTGTGCTCAGTGAAACTGCGGAATTTTTGTACAAGTGTACCGATACCTATCACCCCGAGCATGAACTGGTGATCGCCTGGGATGATCCTGATATCAATATTAGCTGGCCCGTGCAGAACCCGGAGCTTTCTGCGCGTGATAGTAAAGGCCTGCTATTACATGACCTCCTGCAACAAGGGCGCTTGCCGGCATATAATGCATGAAGGTTTTACTTACCGGTGCGGATGGTCAGCTAGGGCAGGCGATGCAGCAATCCCTTGTCGGGCACGACTTACTGGCGACAACCCGGGATTCGCTGGATATTACAGATCAGTCAAATGTGCAGACATTGGTTAGGCAATTTGAACCCGACGTCTTGATCAATACCGCGGCATATACACAGGTTGATGCCGCCGAGTCTGATATCGATGGTGCCTACCTGGTCAATGAAACGGGACCTTTGTATCTGTCGCAGGCGACCAGTGAAACAGGTGCCGCGATTGTCCATGTATCAACCGACTATGTGTTTGACGGGAAAAGTAAAAAGGGCTGGCTAGAGTCTGATGAAACCCGGCCACTATCTGTCTACGGTAAGAGCAAGCTGGCGGGTGAACAGGCGGTACGTAATACGAACCCACGGCATTTTATCGTGCGCACGGCCTGGCTCTATCATTACAGTGGACAGAACTTTTTGCGGACCATGTATGGATTGGCGGATCGTGATGAAGTTAGGGTTGTCGATGATCAGCGGGGTTCGCCCACCAATGCGGATGACCTGGCCGAGGCAATTTCCCGACTGATTAAAACAGATAGTTACGGTACCCATCACCTGGTTAATAGTGGTAGCGCCAGTTGGTATGAACTGACCCGTGAGTTTTACCGTCAACTGGGTATCAAGACCCCGGTCATTCCGGTATCGACAGGCGAATTTCCCAGACCGGCGCCGAGGCCTGAAAGCTCTGTGCTGATGACGGAACAGCATACGGGCATTGAATTGCCAAGCTGGCAGCAGGGGTTGGCCAGACTGGTTGAACAGATCAGGTTATCGGGCTGGTCGGATTAATCATCCGCCAGAATGTCCTTGACGTTTTCGAACTCGTCCTGGATATGGTGAAGTAATTCGCTGGTCTCTTTCAGTGCACCGTTACGGGCATTGACTTCCAGTTCGTGAAAATACTCCGCCAGAGTATCGGCACCGAGTTCCTGGCTTTGCCTTTGCAGTTGTTGTGCAGCCTGCGTAATGGGATCAGCTTCAGCGGTTTCTGTCAGTTGGATGTCTTCGTGAATTATCTGTTTTTGTTCAATGATATCGACCAGTTTTTGAAAGTCATCTTCCATTAACTCGTGTAGGGTCTTGCCCATATGTATTTGTTTGGGTTTGGTCATTATGAACGGTATCTTACTCTTCTTCTGCGCAGGCATTGCGGAAAAATAACCCAATTCATGAATCAAGTCATTTAATCATATGTTAAATAGTTTCTGCTGGAAAAAGCAGGGTCTCCCTGATAGTCTGCGCGGCCTTTTTATCTCATAGCCCGAGAGATTATGGAAATGGTAGAACAAGTTACCCCTTCAGGACTGCGTTACGAAGATATTGTGGTTGGGGAGGGAATTCAGACGGAAGGTCGTGGTGATACGGTCAAGGTGCACTACACCGGCTGGCTGGAAGATGGCACCAAGTTTGATTCCAGTGTAGATCGTGATGATCCCTTTTCCTTTCCTGTAGGTGTGGGTTACGTCATCAAGGGCTGGGATGAAGGCGTGACGGGGATGCGTATCGGCGGCAAGCGCAAGCTGGTTATCCCCTCCGATCTGGGTTATGGCTCACATGGCGCCGGTGACGTTATTCCAGCCGACGCAACATTGATATTTGAAATCGAGCTGCTGGAAGTTTCCCGCTAATACAACGACAGATCAGGCCAGGGTACTGATCATCTCCCTAAGGTTATCCACCGATAGCGACCGGTTATCACTGAGTTGTTGTCGCCACTTTCTGGCGCCCGGAACACCCTGAAACAGACCCAGTATATGTCGGGTGATATGTTTCATCTTCGTGCCAGTCGCTATCTCTGCTTCCAGATACGGTAACAGATTGGTGAGCACGGCCCGCCGATCAACCGCTATCTCTGATGAACCATAAAACTGATGATCCACATCTTTAAGAAGATAGGGGTTACTGTAGGCCTCGCGGCCGACCATGACACCATCCACCTGTAACAGATGTACCCTGGCCTCTGCCAGTGTCTTGATGCCGCCATTGATGATGATCTCAAGTTGCGGAAAGTCCCGTTTTAGCTGGTATACCACGTCGTACCTGAGTGGTGGGATTTCGCGATTTTCTCTGGGGCTGAGGCCGCTTAGCCAGGCCTTGCGCGCGTGGATAATAAAGGTCTGACAGCCGGCAGCAGATACCGTGTCGATAAACCGGGTCAGGGCTTCATAGCTGTCATTGTGATCAATACCGATACGGGTCTTGACGGTTACCGGGATGTCGATCCGGGCCGACATGGCGGAAACACATTCGGCAATACGATCGGGTTCTGCCATCAGGCAGGCACCAAACAGGCCGGACTGTACGCGGTCACTGGGGCAACCGACATTAATATTCACTTCGTCATAGCCATAATCATTGGCAATCACCGCGCACTGGGTCATTTCGTCGGGGTTACTGCCACCAAGCTGCAGGGCCAGGGGATGCTCCTGCGGGCTGTATTTTAGATGATAGTGCGCATCACCCTTGAGTATGGCGCCAGTAGTAATCATCTCGGTATAGAGCAGGGCATGCCGGGTTAACAGCCGTGCAAAATAGCGGTAATGCCGGTCAGTCTTGTCCAACATGGGGGCAATACAGAAAGATCTATCGAGCGCAGGCATTGGCAACTAAATACTATCGACCTGACTGATGACCTTGTCCCGTAATTTCCATAGTTGCTGGAATACCTGGTCAATGATATCCAGATGCGGGACAAATAATGTCTCAACCGCACCGGTCTTTAATCGCTGTGCCGGATTTTCAGCATTGTCTGAAATTATCTTGATGCTCTGGATTAATTCCGCTGAAGTGAACCGATTGGCGACGCTGACGAATGCACTGCCTTCCATATCTACCATGTTTCCTGCGGGATAACTGTCCTCAGGCTCGTCTAGCGTCAGTAAATCCTCGCTGTCAGATGTGAATACAGGTAATGGGTGCAAACAGTCTCGCTGACCACTGCGTTTATCTTCTATGCACCTTGCCAGCAAACAGCTGCCTATAGCACGGTCACTGTGGCCTGCCATACCGATATTTACCCAGATAGGTGAGATGGCATCAATGGTGGTGTTAGCCCAGGCTATCGCGGAGGTGGTGTGAATTTTCCCAATGCCCGATTCAATAAGAAAAATCCCATCTTCCGCATAACAGGCATAGGGTTTGATGTTAAGTTGGCGCTTCAATTTATAGTGTTTAATCAATGCCAACGCCTCTGCATGCAGGGCGGTATGGATTATTAACATGCGGCGGCATCCTGGTGCGTTGGTCCAGATCTGGCCAGTTGTGTCTGATAGGATTGAAGGCGTTGCATGTAGTCGGTGACTTCATCATGCTTGTCGCGCTTACGCGCACCCTTGATATAGATAGTGGTTTTCTTTACAAGCATTTCCAATGTCAGATTGCGGTATTCAACGCATAAGGCAGGGTCTTTAAGAATATTTTCCAGGGCGACAATGCGAAAGCGATCCATACCCCAGTACTTTCTTGAAAGCTGGTCTTCATGTCCCCCATATTTGGTGATGATCGGGGAATCGATAAAAAGTACCGGTTCCTGAGAACAGATCCTTAGCCACAGGTCATAGTCTTCACAGGCTGGCAGGCTTTCATCAAACATCCCGACATCTTTAAAAATCGAATGATGAATCATCACGGCCGAGGGGGAGATGATACAAAGCGGCAGACATTGTGGATAGATATGGCCGCCCTGTTTGCGGTGTTTATCCATGGCATTTACGCGCCTGCCATTCCGCATCCAGATCTCCTCACCATGACAAAGCCGGTATTGCGGTTTGTCCGCCAGCACCTGCATTTGTCTCTCAAGCTTGTCAGGAAGCCAGCTGTCATCATCATCCAGAAAGGCCAGCCATTGCCCGCTGGCCGCCCTGATTGCCGAGTTCCTGGCAGCACTAATGCCCTGCTGCTGTTGGGAGATAATCGTTATGTGGTTATCCAGCTGTTCCAGCCAGGCCGCTGTTGTATCAGTCGAGCCATCGTCGACGATAATGATTTCGTCTGCCGGGCGGGTTTGTTGTAACACAGAATCCAGCGCCCTGGGCAGCAGGTCCACACGATTATGCGTGGTGATGACAGCCGTGATGCTAGTCATAGCGATAAACGGCCTTTTCTGTCGCCACACCATGGATATTGACGTCCCACGGGTTGGCCGTCAGTTCATGGGACTGGGCCTCCAGTGCGATGGCCCACAAACGGGGTCTGAAATAATGCGTGGCCCGGTTCTGAAAGGCAAAGGTACGATCATAGTATCCGCCCCCCATGCCCAGTCTCTGTCCCTGTGGGCCAAAAGCCAGTAATGGTGTAATGACAATATCCAGTTGGCGGGTGTTAATTCGCTGATTCATCGGCAACGACGGTTCCGGGATGTTGTAACGATTCCTTTTCATCGGGGTGTTGGGGGTGTAGGGCAGAAAGTACATCTTCTGAAACGGCTTGGGTAGCAGGCAGGGCAGGTAAACTGTTTTGTTATCGGCCCAGCATGTCTCGATCAGAGGCATCAAATCCAGTTCGTGACGTACCGGGTAGAAGGCAGCAATTTTCTCGCTACGGGCGTACTCCGGGGTGAGCAGAAAATTTTCTGTCGCCGCTTGCACCAGCCGATCGTGCTCGGCCGATTTCAGGCCATTCAGGTACTGGCGTAATTCCTGGCGCAGTGTTACGGGCGAGGGTGTCGGCATTGCTGGTCTCTTGTCATCAGAACAGGAATTATACCTGAGAGGCTTTTCTGATTGCCGAAAAGGCGGGAAAGGGTCCTCCGCTCAGCCGTCGTAATTTTGCGCCCTTGAACCTAGGTTCAAGTGGGGACGGGCGAGGTGCCGTAGGTTTCCCGCCTTGCGGTGGGCATACACAATAGCATCTCAGCGGTGTCTCCAGGGTCGATGATTACGGCTCAGGGGATTTACTCGATTACTAACCAACCTCGCAGAGGACGATTTCAGGATAGCAAAAAAATCGTGTTTTTAAACTCTTGACACGTGGTTATTTTTTATTCAGATGGTGTGAATCAGGAATATTCGCCGAGCGGTGCTAACAGGAGTATTTCTTGAAGATATATCAGAGGGACAGTTAATCTTATAAATCCAGTTCATCTCCGTGACCCAGGGAGTTTTCAATCTTTTTGCCCAGCGCGGCCAGCCGATCCTTGATGTCATTGTTGAGATGGTCGGTTGTACCCTGTGACTGCAGCATTTCATGGGTGATGTTCAGGGCAGTAATTACCGCTAGGCGGTCGGATCCCACCACGCCAATACTGTCACGCAGTGATTTCATTTTACTGTCCAGGTATTGCGCAGAGGCAATCAGGTCATCCTTCTCGTGTTCACCGCAGGCAACACGGTATTCCTTGTCGAGAATCATGACAGTACAGGGGATTTGATTGCTCACTAATGTGACTCCAGTGATTTCAGTCGGGTAATCATGGATTCTACACGGGTGCGGGCCAGTTCATTTTTTTCAATGAGATGGGCCCGTTCAGAGACCAGCGTTTCCTGCTGGTGACGCAGGGATTTGTTTTCGCTCATGAGTTTACTACAGGTGCTCAACAAGTCATCCACCCGGGTTTCAAGTTTCTTCAACTCAATGTCTGTCATTTGTGTCGGGTTACTGTTATCCATTTTGCCCTCCAGTTCCTGTGCCCTATGTAGATCATTCTAAATCGATTATTATTAATCTTCAGTCGGGAATTTCTGGTATTTTACCAAGCTTCTTAAAACATGCACCCATTTTATATGGGGCAAAATATATGAATATCCCGGTAAACCATGCAATTGACCGAGCTTTATCCCGAACTTGAACGCCAGCTGACCCATCTGAATGCCCAAATGCTGGCAACTGAATCTCATGGTGTGTTATGTGCGCGATTTTGTCTCGAGCAGCGGCCGGACCCCGCCCTGTGGGTGCAGGAGGTCATTGGTCAACAGGATATGAATAACCTGCAGGTACAGGCGGCCCAGGTATCGCTGGCGCACCTGTATCAGCAGACAGAGCAGGCATTTCACGCCGAGCTGGAGCATTTTGTTTTGCTGATGCCCGATGAATATGAGGACCTGTCGGTCCGTTTGCAGGCGCTGGTTGACTGGTGCAGTGGCTTTGTCAGTGGACTGGGTTTGAGCGGGATTCAAATGGATGAATCGCTGGATCCAGCGGTAAAAGAGGTGCTGGAAGATTTCATGGAGTTGACCCGTATGGAAGTTAATGTTGAGGAGGGTGATGAAAATGAAATCTCCTTCACCGAACTTGAAGAATATGTACGAGTCGGTGTAATGACGATAGGTCTGACATTGAGACCTCGTGATGAACAACTAACCTTGCACTAGGGCTTGTTAACACGATGATGATATCCAGCGTTGTCCCTCAAATAAACTCAGACCAGGCGCGACGAACGCAGTTTGGTTTGCTCCAAATAAGTGAGGAGCAAAGCTTGCCGCATCCTGCTCACGCCCCTGGCCTACGTCCATGTAGGCCACGCCGTATGAGTTTATTTGAGGGGGAACCCTTCGGGACGGGGCCATTTTTCCGTCGGGCTGTGTTGCATTTTCGCTTATGTACCATAGTACACTGCGCTCCATGCGCCTTGCCCGGCGGTAAAAATGGCCGCTGTCGATGGGCATCAGCATCGTGTTAACAGGCCCTGAATGGATGTAGAGACAAATGAATAAAGCAGTCAAACAGGAATTTTCCGGTCGCCGCAAACAGCTCATGCGTATGATGGGGGAGGGCAGTATCGCCATCCTGCCGGCATCACCGGTGCGGACCCGTAATCGGGACGTGGAATATCCCTATCGGCCGGATAGTGATTTCTATTATTTAACCGGGTTCTCGGAACCAGAGGCCGTTGCGGTGCTCGTGCCGGGT
>JAPHTU010000021.1 GCA_026196145.1 Gammaproteobacteria bacterium | reverse complement strand
TTCAGTGGCAGGTGCCTACCAGAGGTATCTACACTTTCGGCCACCTGTGCGGCCAGTTCGCGGGTTGGTGTTAGCACCAGGGCGCGGATAGGACGGCGACCGTTTAGCGGTTTTTGTGTTTCCATTAACCGTTGTAATAACGGCAGGGTGAAACCGGCGGTTTTGCCCGTGCCCGTTTGTGCACCACCCATGAGGTCGCGGCCTTCGAGCACAGGGGGAATTGCCTGCAGTTGTATAGGGGTCGGTGTGGTGTAGCCTTGTTCGGATACAGCACGAAGTAATTCGGCTCTGAGGCCGAGTGATTCAAATGACATGTTACGATGTTCTCCATGGATCGGCCTACTATTAATACATGCGCTTTGAGCACATGGCTTAGGACGGTCCAGGCAGAAACTTGCTTGTGTATTTCGAGGTAAATCGGAAGGATTACCGCTATGAATAAAGGTGCAGACCGAAGTGCACCAGAGCTTGGCGGCGGAGTGTACAGGAAAAGCCGGTCAAACAGTAGTGTTTTATAATATTACGATTTGTTGTGCCTTCAGCGCTGTATTTTGCCCTATATAATAAGTACATGGATACTACATCGATCTCAGGATTTAGTGACCCGTTTAGCTCAATCAGTCATTTAGCGGCTGTATTGGTCTGCCTAATATATGGCGTCAAATTGATCGACCTTGCCAGAGGGCATCGGGGCTGGATGGTGGCGGTCAGCGTGTTTGTGTTTTCCGTGGTGTTTTTATTGTCGATGAGTGGGGTATTTCATTTGCTGGAACCCCAGGGTGAGGCCCGTGCTGTCGTGCAACGTCTCGATCACGCCGGCATCTTTGCTTTAATCGCGGGTACCTTTACCCCCGTACACAGTATTCTATTTAAGGGTATCTGGCGCTGGGGCTTTTTAGTATTGATCTGGACGCTGGCTGTCGTCGGTATCACGCTTAAATCAATATTCTTCAATGATCTGGCGGAATGGGTTGGCCTGATGCTCTATCTTGGACTCGGCTGGTTGGGAATTTTCTCCGCTTACCTGACACACCAGTTGCACGGGTTTGCGATTATCAGGCCGCTTATCTACGGGGCCCTGGCGTATACGATCGGCGCCAGTCTGGAATTTTTACGGCTGCCTGTTGTTATTCCGGGTGTTATCGGACCACACGAGCTGTTCCATATTGCCGTTCTGGCGGGCATTGCATGGCACTGGCAATTTATAAAAAACCTAATAATTCTGAAACGATAGGGGGAAATTGCTCTTTTTCTGACTATTTTTGGGTATTTTCATAATAAAAGTGTGGTGTTTTTGATCGATATGCAGTTAAACTGCGTGCGCTACATTCTCTATCCTGGTTCTTGTCGGAAGTTTTCTCTAAGTTTTCTCCTGTTAATTGCCTCGTTAAGACTTGTAACACTTTTATTTTTTTATTTTATTGAGGTATTTATTATGGCTACAGGAACCGTTAAATGGTTTAACGAATCCAAGGGCTTCGGCTTTATTGCTCCTTCTGATGGCAGTAAAGATGTTTTTGTTCACTTTTCTGCAATCGCCAGCGATGGTTTTCGTACTCTGAACGAAGGTCAGGAAGTGACTTTTGAAGTAGAAGACGGCCCCAAAGGTCCACAGGCATTAAACGTTAAGGCCTGATCGAACACTTGTTCGATGTTTTCTGGCAAACCCCGCGATTCATCGCGGGGTTTGCCTTTTTATTTATATCCAGGGGAACTTCACAGTGAAGAGACTATTTGTTGGCAGTTTGCCACCCACCACAACCGAAGCGTCCCTTAAGGCAGTATTCTCCGAATTTGGTACGGTCCGTTCCATCAATCTCATCAAGGACCTGTTTTCAGGTGACTGCAAGGGGTTTGGTTTTCTGGAAATGGAAGGCCATGAAGCGCGTGCGGCGATTGCAGGACTGGATGGCGCACAATTTGAGGGCAGCCTGCTGAAGGTTAAATTCGAGGAAGAACGCCCGAAAGGCCGGCGTCGCTGATTCAGACACGACAATCGTTTTCGTCTACTTCGGACGATCAAGAAAAACTTCTCCGCGTTATATCCGTCTAAAAAACGGGTACGCAACTCATTACAGACAATACAGTACGCAGGTCTGCCAGCTGGTAATTTCTCATATGGCGCTGTTATTGCGCGTATTGTATTAATTGTGACCCCTGTCAATGGAATGATGGCTCGACAGGTCTATAATGGCGTCTACTAATGTGTCAATAAGAGTACGAGCTGCACATACCTGAACTCATATGAGCCAGTCTTCTGATAATAATGATCTGCCTGATGGGGCAACCATAGCGGGTATTCCGGATCCGGAACAAGTTGAGGAATCGACCCTGCCTGATGTACCGGCCGATGAGTACGACAAGACACAGGCGGTACTCCCGGGTGAGGGGTACGATGCGACCATGGTGGACCCGGAATCGGCCTTGCATGAAGGGACCGAGACACAGACCCAGCATGTCGATACCATGGAGTTCGAAGAACCGGATTTTGACAGCATCTTCACGCTCGACTTCCCGGAGATCAAACCCAACACGGAAGAAGTCTTCAAAAAGTGCTTTGGCCGTCTGAATGATTTTATGCCGGCACTCGCTTATTTCCAGGGGGACCACAAGGCAGGCGACCGCCTCATTACCCAGTCCTATAACGACTACCATATTTCCGGTGAGGAAGAGTCACTCCTGCTGATCAACTACCTGGAAATACTGGAAGGAAAAAAGAAGGTAATGACGCAATACCTGACCGACCATGGCCAGATGGTTTTGCGTGAGCGCATGAAGTACGGCGGTTTTTCCAGGGCGGAGGAGGAAAACAACCTGGATCGGCGTGGTATTACGGGCAAGGAAAAGGCAGCGCTTCTCCAGGCCGGCAAGATTCCCGAGGACAAGCTGGAAGCCAACCTGAAAAAGATCAAGCTACGCCTTCAGGTCAATGTTACTGCGATCGATGAACGTATCAGGAAACTGCTGGAAGGCCCGTTGTTTACCAATGCCTATTATGGTCAGACGGTTATCTACGATATTGTGAAGATGACGCGCAGTAAGGTCGAGCGGGACAAGAAAGGCCGGGAATACATTGCCAAGGATGAAAGCATGATGGGCGTGGTGGTCGGTAATATCCTGCATGAGCTTGCAATGCTCGACCCGCGCATGAATATGGCTGAGCGTTTGTTAAAGGACGAAGTCTATCTTTCAGAGCAGGAGCTGTCTCACATGGACATCTATCTGAAGATGATACATGCCAATGAATATCTGACACCGGCGCAGACACAGGAATTTATCAAGAGTTTTAATTGTATCGTGCGTATCCAGCGTTCGCTGGATAATCGTGGTGACGCGTTGCATAAATGGACGAATACACTTATTGCCGCCAGCCAGCAACGCGGCAAGAAGCTTACGGAAGGTGAGGGGCTGATACCGCCGCAGCATCTCAGTTATGAACACAAGATGGTTTACGACATCTATAACAACAAACTGGACGAGGTGCTGTATACCTATCTTTATCATTATTATGATATGGAGCAGTACACCAATATCCTTGGCGACATCATTATCACCATACCGGAAATCAATATGCGGTATGGCATTACCGACAAGGACAAATCGACAGATACGCTGATACGGGCGCCGTTGTTTGATGACGATGGTAAATTGAACTCGGCCGTTTTTGATGCAGATGCACGGCAAAGATATATCCTGCCGTTTTTTCGCAAGCTGTTATTGCTGGTCAAGCAGAGGGACCAGCCAGGCTTTCTTTCCGGCGCCATCGAAGAGGCGCTGGAAAAATACGGCAGATACAACAACGAGATACTTTGTGCCGAGTATGCGCGAACATTGCTGGGGCTAATGGAAAAAGCCGGTAGCCGTATCGAAGTGCTGAAGATGATCGAGGGCAAGTCGCGGGTTTATATTCAGCCGGAAGGTAAAGTGATTTTTGACACACTTTTCCATCTGAATGCCACTATCTCGGATGACGCAGAGTGCCTGGCGGGGATGAAGGAATATCTTCAGGCTGAAGAAGATAAAATGTCTGATGACAACAAGGCAACAAAAGACGCTGACATGACCCGCAACTTTGAAGACCTTTACCGGCTGGCGCTGACCAATATATCCAGCCACCACTGGATGGAAGACCCGTTTGGTTTCCATTTCATCAAGTATCATCGCTTTGCAGAATCCAGGTTGTATAGGATAAGAGAAATTATCGTGCCTCTGCTGACCAGAAAGCTTTTCTACAGCGCGGAGGATATGTTTGATCGGTATCGACGCCTGAAACGAAAGGAACGGGTGGTGCTTCAGGACACCAACTTTGAATTGTGGCTGGACCATTTCTTTGCCGTCTATGACAGCAAGAGTGCCTCGAAAAAATTCAATTCAAAGGAGTACCGGTTCTTTGATCGTCTCAAGGTGGAAGAACTGGCGATCCAGACGCCAACGGTATGGATAAAGGACATGCTCACGCAGATGTTTCTGCTGCACTCTGAACGACAGTTTAACGAAATATTTACATCCACCAAGGTCGAGGACTTCCGTGAGTTTCTCGATATCACATTTGAGCGCCTGAATACCATTCTGAGAAAATCCGCAGAAAAACGGCGCGGCAAAAGTGATTTTAACAAGCGCCTGCAACAACGGATTGCGGAGCAGAAAGATACAACCGAAGCTATGGCACTGCAAACATTGCTGGAATCAGAGAGCGAGCAGGCATTCGCCCGCGATGTGAAAGATTCCATGCAGCAACGTATTATTGAGGATGAACAGGGACGGCAGACGGATTATAGTGCCGGCGCACAGATCAAACACTCGATGAAAGTCAGTAAGCCGGTTAAAGCCAAGGAAGAAGGGGGGCTGCTGAAGAAAATATTTGGTGGATTGTTCGGGAAATAGAGAGGCGTGGATACAGGGCAAACACTACAGAAGGCGCGCCAGCTGATAGAGGCAGGAAATAATGACAAGGCACACCTGTGTCTGCTGGAATTACTGCAGCAGGATCCGGACAATCAGGCGGCACTGCTGATTCTGGGTGGTTCCTATTTTTCATCAGGCCGGTTTGACGAAGCCGAAATGGTATTTCAGCGTCTTGTCTTGCTGGCACCGCATACCGGGCAGGTTTCGATAGCCTTGTTTAATACCTTATGGAAAACAGGTCGACACGAGGAGGCGCTTGAGGAAATCAGGCGTTTTACCCAACATGCAGATCCTGAAACCGAGCATGAAACAATAACGCAATACCAGGCAATTACCAGCGCAATAGAGCGGGGCGAGCTATGAACTTCGATACCTTACAGCTACTGGATAAATTACAGCAGGATGTTGGTGAGCGTGTATACGAGGAACAGGCCGGGGCCACACTGTGGCAGAATTATGAGGTCATGGTATGTGAGCTTGCAGACGACTACACCAGTCGGTGGTCCAGGCTACCGCCAGAACATACATATGATTTTCAACGTACAGAACCCCGTCGCCGGGTTGTAGCTACCCGCTATGCGGGGGCTTTAATCTGGCTGTTTGACGAGCTTCGCAAGATTCATGCAAGTGAAGACGAGGTCTACACCTTTCATGATTTCTACGCCGAACTGGCAGACACGGCCAACGAGTATAATGAGGAACACAAGTCAGGCGCTACTGCTACCCGTTTGCTCGAGGATGTCCTGGATAAGGTGAGAAGGATTTATACCTAGTTGGTTTTGTTGTGATGTCTGTTAGATATGAATGGTATTCACATGCAGTACCAGCTGATCGGGTAGGTTCTGACACCAGGAAACATCCTGTGGCGGAAGTCCAGTAATGACCATGGATAATGACCAGAGTAAGAAAGACGCTGTAAAAAGCAGTAATGGAAATGTCCTGTATCTATATATTGGATTTGGTATATTGTTATTTTCTTTGGCTGCTGTTGCTTTGCATTCGTATAAGCAATTCTCAATCATAAGCCAGACATTCAGTAATGAGATGAATGGCCATCATAGGCAATCCAGTGCTGCTACTCATATGCGTGTTGCTGTAAGAGAGCGCGCAATACTGCTTTTGCAAATGTCGCACTTTGATGATCCCTTTTTACGTGATGAGTATTATTTAAGATTTGATGCGCTAGGTACTCAATATCAGAAGGCGCGTCTCGAAATGCTTGATACCAGATTGCTGGACCGGGAAAAGCGACTACTGTCCATGCTTGATAAAGAAACGAGTGTCCTTGCTCCTGAATTACGCAGGCTCGCTG
This sequence comes from Gammaproteobacteria bacterium, assembly GCA_026196145.1. Taxonomy (GTDB): domain Bacteria; phylum Pseudomonadota; class Gammaproteobacteria; order JAJDYQ01; family JAJDYQ01; genus JAJDYQ01. The sequence continues at coordinate 5,985 of JAPHTU010000021.1, read as the reverse complement.
AGCTGTTATCGGAAAGCATAAGCCATGAAAAATCTATAGCGTTACTTAATCAAACGCTCGATGGTCAGGCCGCAGTTTCTAATATTCTGGATCAACTGGTGGAAATTCAGATAAAGCACTATGAGGCAGCCCGTCTTGAGAATACCGGGAAAACAAGAAGGCAGTTGACCCAATTCATAGTCTGGATGGGCTTTATCATTGTAGTAGGCGCAGTATTTTCCCGGATTGTAGTGAAGCGCGCAATCGGGCAAAACAAACAACTGGTTCTCGCAAATCAGGAGCTGGAGCGTTTGTCCGGGCATGATCATCTGACGGGGTTACAAAACCGTAAGTCTTTAATGGAACATCTTGAGCTTAATTTTGAAGTTGCAAAGCGACACAACCAAAAAGGCGCATTGCTTTACATCGACCTTGATGGATTTAAGTCCATAAATGATAACTATGGCCATCACGCCGGTGATGAATTCCTCAGGATCATAAGCCAGGAGATGAAGGCGTTCTTACGAGAATCCGACGTGCTTGCTCGTATTGGCGGTGATGAATTTATTGTTGTGCTTTTGAGTGTTGATTCAGATGAAGAGGTGCAGGTTGTTGCAAGAAAACTGTTGCGTAAGCTGTCAGCTGAGTATGACATCGGGGCTGCAACTGTTAGCGCCTCAGCCAGCATTGGTATCGGCTTCTTTCCCGCAGAAGGCATGTCAGTTGATAGCCTGATAAAAATAGCTGACGAGGCAATGTACCAGGCAAAGGAATCAGGGAAAAACAGGTTCTATGTTGGTAATCAAGCATAGCCAGATGGTTGCTTGTATTGTTTGCAGTTTATAGTCGTAATGATTCGTATGATCAATTGAAGCTACCGTCCTGACAGGACATTATTCCAGACTTGTTGTTTTGTTCGTTGTGTCTATGTCTGAAGCAAGACCTATACAATCCACTAGCTTGCGCTTCATAGGCATATATGACAAATTCTTTCGCAAGCAGACCTTTTTATAACAAGAAGGTAATGCCCACATTTTTACAATAAAACGCTGCATATGTAGTTTGTTCATACAGGCGTATTTATCAATCAACGACGAGAGCTTATTCATGCGATGGATTGTCTATGGGCTACTGGCCTGTCTCGGCCTGGCACCATTCCATACTGTTCTGGCCGATAAAGGCGATTCCTTTGAGTTGGCAGGTGTAAAACTTGGGATGGCGCCCTCACAGGCCGCAGCAAGTATCGCGAATCACTACGGGATAGATACAGGGAACGTCTATACTGACGGCGCTGGTGGCGTGGTTTTTGAACCCAGATACAAAGACTCGAAACTCAAGCCGTTATTTCCTGTTGAAGAATGCGAGGAGCGCCTGAATGCAACCCTTGATAGCGCCAGGTACCAGCCAAAAATGCCGATCACGAAAACCTTTCAATACCGCAATGGAAAGGAAAGTGTCGTGGTTACCTGGCACATGTACACGAAAGATGAACAGCCCGTGGTCACCAAGGTTGTGCAGACGCGACAGGACGAAGAGGCGGTGCTGGTTGACTTGATGGAGTTGGCCTATGGGCCGCCTACCACCAATAAACGCGGCATCATGAGATGGTGTGTGAAACCATCACACACAAGCAATGGTGAAAAACAGTGTGGAGTTCATGAGGGCCAATATCTGGAACTGCGTCGCCAGAAGCTGGTGCTGGGTGACAAGGCTTATCGCAACCGGCAGGTTCAGGTGGCACTGGAGCAAGCCGGGAAAGAAAAGACGGAAAAGAAAAAAGCAGTCAAGAAATAACAGTCCTGGTTCGATTGTTGGCTGAGCGGAATTGTTGATGATGGATCTAGCTAATAGAATAGTTGTCCTGTAAATATTGCAGGATGTCCTGTTGTTCTCCCCTGAACTCTACCCTATCTGCCTTCTTGCTGAGTTGGTAGTCGTACATTGGATCGTAATAATCGATTAACAGGCTGTGGATCCATTGCCGGTGTTGCCGGGTATCATTTTGCGAGCGATGCGCTGCAATGGCATCCTGCATAATGCTTTTAAGTTTGGCATGACGTTCTCCACCGAGTCGACGTTGTATCTTGTCGATTGATGTCTCCAGGTAGGCGGCCCACAGGTCGAACCCCTGTTCATCGCCATGCATGTCCTGATACTCCTTCAGTGCATTAGTGATGTATTCGTCAAAGGTGATATCAACACGTTGTTCATTATCTGCCTCAAGTACAACAAGCGGTGATGCCTTCAGCTTTGCATAAAGGTTCTCCGGGATACGTCTGGAGCCAATGTTGGCGGATTCGTCTTCGAACACCAGTCGTAGAATATTCTGATGACGAAACTTGAGTAACGTAATGGCGAGCTGGTTTTCTGCGTCAATCTGGCTGGGCTGGGGGGTGGCATGAATTCCGAATACGGAGCCGCGGTGGTTAAAGATTTTTTCCAGATCAATCATGTGCCGCAATTGCTGTAACAGAATGGTTTTCCCGGTGCCGGTGCGGCCACTCAGGATGATTGGTTGAATTGACTGCGTATCGGCTTCCAGCTCATCCAGCAGAAAGCGACGCATCGCCTTGTAACCACCCTTGACTCGCGGGTATACCACGCCAGTCTTTTCGTAAAGCCACTGCTGGGATATCTTGGAGCGCATGCCACCACGAAAGCAGTAAAGTACGCCTTCCGGGTGTTGGTGGATAAAATTCGCCCAATCGGCGACCCGGCTATCCTTGACATCACCTGATACCAGTTCATGACCAAGTTCCAGGGCCTCATCCTGACCCATCTCTTTATAACGAATACCAACGTTGTGACGTTCTTCATTATTCATCAGGGGCAGGTTTTCCACTCCCGGAAAGGCACCCTGCTCAAACTCGACGGGCGCGCGTACATCCATCATCGGCACGTCTTCAATGAACAGTCTTTCGTAATCATCTATTTGTGGTAGTTCCATGGCGGCGATTGTAGGGCCTATTGATGGTCAGACCAAGCCAACTTTGCCTGATCGGGTGATAGAATACGGGATGTATTTTGAAGTTGCAGATTTGACCGCATCCATCCCCCTGTTACTGGCCTGGGGTGTCATCGTGGGACTGGTATATTCAACCGTGGGGGCCGCAGGTGGCATATTGGCGTCCGTGGGTCTGATTACAGTTTTCGGTATACAAAATCCCAACCTGGTAAAGCCCATGGCCCAGACGCTGACACTGGTCACGCCTTTGATCGCCGTTCCGTTATATCTAAAACAATGCCGGGTGGCTTACATCCTGGCCGCCATACTGGGTGTTGGCGGGATTCTGGGAGCGATCATTGGGAGCAGTTTGTCGGCTATGTTTCTCACGGACATGAGTCTGTTCAAGCCAGTGTTTGCGGTGCTGGTATTTTTTATCGCTGCACAGATGATATGGCAATTAGTGCGTCACTCTTCTGAATCGAATGAGTTGACGCACACTATGCGGGCTGCCGAGTGTTTTGGGCAATGGGTGAAAAGTGGCGGTGAACCCTGCGAACGCGGCGTCAAGCTTCTGAATATTGGTTTCTCCCGCATCGTGCTTGAATTCGGCAACCAGGAATTTTCCTACCATCCGTTATTGCCGTTTTTTACCGGTATGGGTATCGCGATTTTATCTTCTGCACTGGGTGTGGGTGGTGGTTTTCTACTGGTACCGTTCATGAGCATTATCATGCGCCTGCCGATGTATATTATTGCAGGCACTTCTGCATTGGCAATTTCATTGCATTCGATGACATCGATTGCCAATTATGTGCGTATGGGGGTCGAGCTGGATTATGCCTTGCTGGGATTTCTGGTTATCGGTGTTGTAGCAGGCTCGGTTGTCGGGCCACTGGTCAGTCGCTTTATTCCCGAACGCGGATTGCGCGGGTTTCTCAGCGTCGTGCTGTTGCTAATCGCATTACGTTATACCGGACTCTTTTAGGTCATGGCTGATGAGAAGACCCTGACGGTATTCAAACTGGAATTCCGTCAGCTGCTAACGTTGGCAATCCCGGTATTCTTTGCAGAACTCAGCACGGCGGCCACCGCATTTGTCGACACCGTCATGGCCGGTCGTGCGGGCACTCATGATCTTGCGGGTGTCGCCATCAGTTCTTCATTGTGGACCGGCGTCGCCGTATTTGTCATCGGTCTTTTCCTTGCGATCAACCCGGTGGTTGCGCAGTATGCCGGTGCACGTCGATATCATCGTGTACAGCGCGTCGTACAGCAGGGGCTTTGGCTGGGTGTTGTTGTCATTGGCCTGATCTTGCTGTTGTTCAGTCAGCAGCAACGCATCCTTGCTTTCTTTATCGAGGATAGCCAGGTATTTGCAGTGGCATCCGGTTATCTCGACGGCCTGATCTGGGGCGTGCCGGCATTTGTGCTGTACACGGTTTTACGCCCATACAGTGAGGGCCTGTCCTTTACGCGCGCACACATGGTTTCGGCAGTAGCCGGGCTGCTGGTCAATATCCCGGCCAACTATATCCTGATTTTTGGCAAGCTGGGTTTTCCTGCCATGGGTGGCGCAGGTTGCGGTTGGGCAACGGCAGTTTCCATGTGGGTCATGCTGTTTGTGTTGTTGGTTTATACATTCCGTCATCCAGTATTCGCCAGGGCCAGTATCTATCGATTTCGCTTTCCCCTGCACATGCCTGATATGCGTCGGTTGCTTGCGCTGGGCATTCCCATCGGATTTACCATACTGGTTGAGGCCAGCGTGTTCGCCTTTATTACGCTGTTTCTTGGCGGGCTGGACGCCTATAAAATTGCCGGGCACCAGATAGCCATGAACGTGGCCTATTTATTGTTTATGTTACCGCTGAGCGTATCGATTTCGGCCAGCATCCGGGTCGGTTTTAATCTCGGCTCAGGCCAGCGTGAAGCTGCGAGGATAGCAGGTTATGCCAGTGTGGCGCTGGCCGCCTGTTTTGCCCTGTTCAATGTTACCTTGTTGTTCGGCTTTCCGGAATTTATTGCCGGACTGTACACGGATGACCTGATGGTGATGGAGCAGGCGGCCATGCTGATGTTTTATGCCGGTCTGTTCCAGATCGCCGATGTATTCGCCACGCCGGCGCAGGGCATCTTGCGCGGATATCATGACACGCGCGTGGCGCTGGTATTGAATATTCTGGCGTACTGGGTCATTGCCCTGCCGTTGGGTTATACGCTGGGTTTGACGGACTGGCTGGGTCCTGCACTGGAGGCGCGGGGCTTCTGGATCAGCCTGGTAATCGGCCTGTCGGCTGCGGCAATCCTGTTGATTACGCGTTTCCTGTTCATATCAAGAAACCGGTAGCAATGGTAAAGTCTGGTTCTGTTTTGATTCGGGATAGATTACATGCCCTGTATATTGTTGGTTGATAATGGTTCAAGACGGGCCAGTGCCGGATTACAGCTGCGACGCCTGTCTGCCGCACTCAGTGCTAGGGTTGGACAGCAGGTACATCCCGTTTCACTTCAGCAATCGCACAAGATAGATCCTTCGCTGCTGGATAACCAGCCGGCACAAATATTTAATGAATTTCTGGAACAACATCTGGCGGATGGCACACGTGAATTTATCGTGTTGCCGCTGTTTTTCGGTAATAGCAGGGCACTGACATCATTTATCCCTGAGCAGGTGCGTGAACTTGAAATCAGGCATGGCGAGTTTACGCTAAGGGTGGCGCATACTCTTTATCCGTTGCCGGATGGTGAACCGTTGCTGGCAGAGATACTGCATGCAAATATCCTGCAGACTGCGAAGCAGCATGACATGGATATCGGGCACGTAGTGCTGGTCGAGCATGGCTCACCGCTGCCGGAAGTGAACCAGGTGAGAAGAAGCCTGGCCGAACGATTGCATCAAATCATGGAGGAAGCTTCATAATTAATTCTCCTTGATTGCTGAGCTGAGACCGCCAGTTTTTTTTTACTCGGATGAGGGTGACTTCTTCCTAATTTTTTCTTCAGCAGAATCAACATCACCAAAGAAATTATCCAGTGCTTTGTCTACCTTGACGTTGACA